>JAIELM010000098.1 GCA_019752975.1 Undibacterium sp.
TGATCGCATAATTCCCCACTGGCTCTATGCCGTTGACACTCACTAAGCGCTTACCAATTTGCAGTGTCTCTTGTCCTTGTCCATGTCCACGAACTTCGGCGGAAGGGGAATATACCCGCATCAGTTCGAAGGGAATTTCAAAAGCCTGACCATCATCAAAACTCAACTCCAACACCCGAGTGAGGGTGCGTGCATTGATGGAAACAGGATTGACTTTAAAAGAAATCGGCGCTGGCTGGGTTGGTTCACTCATTCACTTCCTCTCGTTTCCTCAGTGCAATCAAGTACGGAAGCAATCGTCGCTATGCCGTTTGAGGCTGCATTCTATCAAAATGTCGCAATCAACATCATACTGCTTCCCCCATAGGAGAAAAAATTTCATTTTATTACTTTTGGCTAATTGCAAATAGTTAGGCCATAGTCTACTCTGAGCGCTCTTTGACCTTACATAGGAAATTACGTGAAACTATTGACCATCTTAATGTTATCGGCAGGCATTCTCTCCCCTAGTCTTGCCTTTTCCACTGACATTGCTGCGAATGCAAACACAACAAGCACAACAACAAAAACAACAGCAAAATTAAGCGCACCAGTTAAAGTCACCTCAGTCGAAGGCGTCACCGAATATCTACTCGCCAACGGCATGCGAGTATTGCTTTTTCCCGATGCCAGCAAACCAACCATCACCACAAACATTATCTATAAAGTCGGTTCACGCCACGAGAATTACGGCGAAACTGGGATGGCACATTTACTAGAACATTTATTGTTTAAGCCTAGTGCCAAATTCGGATTAAAAAAAGGAACTAAATCGCCAGTAGAAATATTAAATTCTACCGGCGCCGAATTTAACGGTACGACTTGGTACGATCGTACCAATTATTACGCCACCTTTCCTGCTAAAGCGGAGAACCTTGACCTGATGTTGGCCATGGAAGCAGACCGTATGATTAATGCGGCAATCGATCAAAACGATTTATGGAACCCAAAAACCAATAAGGGTGAAATGACCGTCGTGCGCAATGAATTTGAAATAGGCGAAAGCGACCCTATGGGCGTCACCACCGAACGTATTCAAGCCGTCGCCTACGATTGGCACAACTACGGCAAATCCACCATCGGTGCACGCTCAGACATCGAGCAAGTCAATATTCCACGTCTGCGTGCGTTCTACAAAAATTACTACCAGCCTGACAATGCCATGTTGATGGTCGCGGGGAAATTCGATGCCGATAAAATCCTCAAACAAGTCAATGAATTATTCGGTCGTATCCCCAAGCCGACTCGTGTTATCTCCCCTACCTACACGGTAGAGCCTACGCAGGATGGCGAACGTGCGGTGACTGTCCGTCGTAGCGGCGGCACTCAATATGTCGGCGCTGGCTACCATATAGCGCCTTCTGGACACATCGATGCTGTGGCACATAGTGTATTGGATCATATCTTAGCCAGTGCACCTAGCGGTCGCTTACATAAGGCCTTAGTCGAAACTAAATTAGCCACGCAATTAGTGGTAAACCCGGTCAGCAATTTAGAGCCAGGCTACCGTATCTATGGCGCAGTGGTACCAAAAGAAGTCTCACTCGACCAAACGCAAGAGGCACTACTCAAAGTTCTCGAAAACCTCAAAACCACGCCTATCACCGAAGCCGAACTGGCGCGTGCCAAGCAAAGTCTCAGCAAGCACATAGACCAAACCCTAAGCGACACCACCAGCTTGACTATCGGCTTGACGGAATACATGGCAGCAGGCGATTGGCGTTTATTCTTCCTGCAACGCGATCAATTAGCTAAGCTCAGCCTAGCCGATGTACAGGCGGTCGCCGAACGCTACTTAAAAACCACTAACCGTACTTTAGGTCGTTTTATCCCTACCGATACTGTAGATCGTACCGAAGTGCCTCACACGCCTGATGTCATGGCCATGGTCAAAAATTATCAAGGCCGTGCCGTAGTCGAACAAGGTGAAGCCTTTGATGCCAGCCCGAGTAATATCGAAACTCGCACCAAACGTTTTACTCTCAATGGTGGATTAAAAGCAGCCTTTCTCAACAAAAAAACCAAGGGAGCGATGGTCAGTGTCTCTATGAATCTGCACATGGGCACGGAAAGCAGTTTGGACAGCAAAGCAGCAATCGGCAGTTTTACCGCCATGCTCTTAAATAAAGGCACTGAACAGCATTCCCGCCAAGAGATCAAGGACATGTTCGACAAACTAGGTGCTGTATTTACTTTAGCAGGCAATGCGGAAAGTCTAACGGCCAACATCACCGTCAAACACGCCAATTTAGCCGCCAGCGTCGATCTACTGGCCGAGATATTGAAAAAACCCGCATTCGCAGAAAAAGAATTTGAAGAAATTCAGCGCGTAGTAGTCAATGGTATAGAGCAAGCCAAACCAGAACCACAACCAATGGCAGTCAATGCGCTCACACGACTATATGATGAAACAGCGCCATCTCATGTCCATCACACGGCCACGTTTGATGAGCAAATCGCCGCCACCAAGGCGGTCAAACTGGCGGACATAAAAGCCTTCCACGCGGCCTTCTATGGTGCTGACCATGCGAATTTTTCCGCGGTTGGTGATTTTGATGCGGATGCATTAAAAACCCAATTGAACAATCTATTTGGCAATTGGAAAGCCCAACAAAGTTATGTACGCATTCCTAAAAAAATCAAAACTGTCGCTGGCACAAAATTGTCGCTCAACACCCCAGACAAAGCCAATAGTTTCCTGTTCGCGATGCAACCCATCTATGTCAATGACAGTCACGCCGACTACGCCGCCATCCTCATGGCCAATCACATGTTAGGTGGTGGTGCATTGCGTAGCCGTCTAGCAGACCGCATTCGCCAAAAAGAAGGTCTATCCTACGGTGTAGGTTCCTTCTTTAGCGCTTCTCCGTTGGATAACAAGGCAATGTGGGGTGCATATGCCATGAGCGCACCAGAGAACGGTAGCAAAGTCGAAGTGGCGCTGCGCGAAGAGGTACAAAAAGCGCTCAGTGAAGGCTTTACCGAGGCAGAATTAGTCGATGCCAAAAAAGGCTGGAAGCAAACTGCTGAAGTACAACGCACGCAAGACGATGGTCTAGCTGTCAAACTTGCTTCTTACTTACATCTCAACCGCACACTCACTTACGATCAAACATTAGAAAGCAAGGTCAGTGCGATCACCATCGCGCAAGTGAATGAAGCGCTGCGTAAGCATCTGAAACCAGAAAATATTTCACTGGTGATTGCAGCGGATGCGGCGAAAGCAACTAAGTAAGTTATAAGTCGTAAAGCAAGGTCGTAAAACAACAAAGTCCGATGGCGAGTTCAAGCAGTGTAGCAATTGTTTAACTCGCCATTGGCAAATCATAATCTAGGTGACCTATGAGCGCCTATTCTTGGATTTAAGCTGGCGATTTTTCTCTATAGTTAAACTTTGAAAAATCCAATTTAAATTCACCATGAACCAAAGCACTACTCACTGTGCTCTTCGTACTGAACTTGCCAGATCAAGCTATTTACACTTCAGTGGTTACGATCCGCGAGCTGCTGGAGGGCGGCAGAGTATTAAGCTGGAATTGCCAGCTACTTTTGCTGAAGAGGCCACGCAGATCGAGGTGCAACTAAGCGCAGAATTACTGCCTACAGACAATGCACAACTGCGTTTTTCTCGTGCTGCCAATGGGACTTGGCGACCACTTTTCTTTATGTTTTCTTCCAAAGATAAGGAACATGGGCAATATGCAATTGCGCTTGAACTAGTGTATCTCGACGCCGCACTTTGCTTGCATAAATGGACTTGCACCACCGTGATTTTAGTGCCGCGCCTCGAGTCTAGTTTGGCGGAAATTCACCAAGTTTTTTTAGGTGTGCAAAAGAATATTAAAATCATCGCCGATGACGGTTCTATTGCCAAAGTAAGCGCCACCAACACGAACAACCACGGCAATATGAACATCGATCTCTACGCTCACAATGCGGGACTAGCGCATCTTGATCTCACCACACCCAGTGGAAAATATGAAGTTGCACAAGGAACCATCGCCTGGGATGAAGAATTAATAGAATTGTCCTGGGAAGATACGCTCATTCCTAGCCCAGCATTAAACGAAGTGTATCCACCACCATGCAAGCAAAACAGCACTGAACAAGTCGCCATATCACACGCCAGCTTGAGCGGCTCTACCAGCGCTAAGCCCTTTCAAGTAAAATTATTTGCCTTAGATCAGTGGATACTAGGACGCCTAGACTCGATCAATCCCGTCGCCGACATTTTGTTGTCTCATACAGAAAGCAATCAACTAGAGAATCACCAACTAACCCGTCGCTTGAGTGCTCGGCACGCACTGGTACGACGCAGTGCGCATGGTTTTGAGATTGAAGATATTTCTCGCTTCGGTAT
>JAIELM010000459.1 GCA_019752975.1 Undibacterium sp.
GGAGCGCAGAGGTTTTCTCCGATTTTCTCAGCGTCTCTGCGTCTCGGCGTTGAGGGGTTTTGTCTCTGATTTTGACCCTTCGCGACAACCTCAAACCCTCGAGGATGACATAAAGTAAGATGGAATATCCCGAAATGTAAACTCCGTATAGAGGGCTGAACAATTATGAATTGCCATAGTATTTAATTCGGATTGGTATGACACAGTAAGCGCGAAGCAGGCTCAATCTTTCATTTTGAGCCTGCATAAATTTCTCTTACTGCACAATCTCCACCTGCTTACGATGTTCCTTAGCATTGCGATCAATCAGCAAATTATACGGATCGACGCCGAACTCGGATGGCTTTTCGTTGACCGTAAAATGCAGAGTCGATTCGCCACTGGGTAAGCGTCGTTTTTCATGGTGCAAAACATGTTCATCCTTTGCTTTTGCGCCAGGTGCGCGCGCAAAGATCGCTAGTTCCACCGCTTCGTCGTAGGCGCGTACGGTTTCCTTGCCTTTGCCATCAACCTCGGTTTTAGCCAAATTAATCTTGACAGTGACATCCCACTTTCCATTTGGCATAGGCTTGGCGCTCGCTTCCAGTACCCGGTTGCCATGGAATACTATGCGTTCAAATAAATCAGTGATCAGTTCCTGTTTGTCGGCGCTAGCTTCAGCACGAATATAGCGCAATAAATCGGCACTGGTTGGATAGGGCGCAGTTTTATAGCGAAGATCATCCAAGAAATGTTTTAAGGCGCGATTGAGATTTGCCTCACCGATCTCTTCACGTAAACGATAGAACACTAAACTGCCTTTGCGATACTGGATGTAGACCTGATTCTCAGTGCGAAACAGCGGATTTTCGACGCCCAATTCCTTAGATCGACCACTCAAATAACTATCTAAATCACTGCGTAGAATATGCCGTACTTTTTCGGCGCCAAATTGCTTTTCTACCGCCATCAACGCAGAATATTCCGCTAATGATTCCGTTACCATACCACTGCCTTGCACATTGGCAGCGATGATCTGATCGCCCCACCATTGATGAGCAACTTCATGCGCGGTGACATAAAAAACATGATCCACGAGCTCAGGATTGCGTAGGTCGCTGATGAAGCCCAATGATTCGGAAAAAGGAATGGTATTGGGAAAGCTGCGTGCAAAAGTCTGATACAAAGGGATTTCGAGCACTCTGAGTTGTTTGTGCGGATACGGCCCAAAGTTGTCGGCAAAATAGTCTAGCCCACGTTGTGCGCCTAAAATCATACTATCGACGTTGTAGGGATGTTTTTGATCGTAGTAGATTTCGATTGGCACACCGCGCCAATCGGCTTTCTTGATTTTCCATGCGCCTGATTGGTAGGAAAAGAAGGCCGTGATTGGCTGGTCCATTTTATAGTGGAAATAGCGACGTCCGTCTTTTTCCCAGCTTTTTTGTAGGTAACCTGGAGCGATGGCAATTTGATCTGCGCTGGTGGATACTGTGGTTTCAAAATCGATCAAATCGGCTTCTACACCATAGAGTTTCCAGAAATTGTTATTGCGTGCCTTGCCGTCCTCTAGCTTGGGCATACCATGCGGTTCGCCTAAGCCACGGTCTCTGCGCTCGTTTTTATCTTCAATTTCCATAGACTGTTTATAGCCCAATCCTGGGAAAAAATTCTCTACCGCGAACGAGGTTCCATTTAAATTGATGGTGTTAGGGGTTCCGCTGTTGGTAAAGCCGGGGTGACGTACCTTGACCTTAAAATCCAACGCCATGTCGGCACCGGCGGCAAGTGCCTGATTTAATTTGATCACTTTAAACCCCAACTTCATGTCATTCAACATGACTTGATGCGGCGGCAGGTTTTCAAATTCCGTGGTGGCGTCAAGATCAGTTTGCAATTGCAGCGTATCGATGGCCGATGTACCTTTGTTTTTCAAGATGTAGTGTCCGTGTATGTCGACACTACGCTGAGCTGGAAAAATATCGACCTCGGCTTTCACAGAGGTGATGCTAGGGTGAGGTAGGTCGAGATAGTGACGATATAGTTTTTCGTATTGCGCTTGCGCATCGAGTATCTGGTCGTTCGATTGATAGTGATTGAGGACATTGGTATTATAAAAAATCCAGCCACCGCACAGTACCAATGCGCTCAGGCTCATTGCCAGCGCTAGCGCAGGTTGGTACCCATTGCGACCTGTCAATTGACGCACACCGGAGGATAAGCGCGAGCGGAATGACTGACCCACTCCGCGCACAGTGAAGGCTAGCGCGATCAGAAGAAGCACAATACAGAACAGAGTCCAATACAGCGCAAACCAAGACCAACCAGTTAAGAAATGACCGTAGCCATTGACGTCAGAATAATTCAAGGTTGGCAGCGAAGCGAAGTTGACCAGCCTATGATTTAAATTGACGGACTTGAGTACCATATCGACCGCCAGCAAGCCGAAGCTCAAAAAATAGCCTACAAATTTTTGATTCACCAGCATTTGTATTGCGACAAAGGCCAAGGCGATCAGTACAAAGTAGATGGCGTTGATCAGTGTGGCTTGCAGATACAAACCTATTTCTATACTAGCGCCGCCTATGATTAGCTGTAGACCGATGCCAAACAACACGCCGACTAATAAGAAACTAAAAATCACCGCAATCAAAGCACCGCACTTCGCTACCAGCGGCACCCAGTTTGACACTGGCATAGCATCGCGTAAACCGGCTACATTCACTTGACGTTCTTTGAAAACTAAGTCGCCGCTGTAAAACACTAAAATAATCGCCAACATAAAATTAATGCCACCGTTGAGTTCATCTATGATGACGCGAGTCAGTGGATAAGGCGAGCTGTCCATCATCGAATTGCCGACGAAATAGTTGGCGAAAAAATTTGCCATCGCCAGTAAAATCATGACTAGAAATGGCGCACTTTTTAACACCGAATAGGTGTGAAAACGTAATTCACTCCAGCATTGATAAACCGATGTCGATCCATCAAAAGTGGGGGTAACGGCAGTGAATTTTTTTATGATTTTTTTGCTCAGATTCTGAACGGCTACTGTGGAGACGCGATGACGTCCAAACCAGCGCCGCCCGGTTCCCTGCCGTTGTGGTTTGAAGAGAATGATCGTGGCAACAAATAAACCCAAAGCGATGACACTCCAGATGATGCGATTGAGTAAAAGCATGCCGGATAAATTGGGGATTTGCGTGTTTAATTCTAAGGTCGAGTAGTAGCGAGTAGCCTGAGACAAGGCGCGAATGCCAAATGGATCAAGTAGTACGGCGAATGACTCAACGTTTGCAGAGCCTTGTAAAAAACCGGGTACAGACCACAACACAATAAAGCTTAGTACGCCGACATAAACCAAGATCATCGAGCGTGTAGTGGCCGCTAATAGCATCAATAGCGAAGCAATGAACAAGAGATTGGGAAGGATAAGAACAAAGAACCCCCAAGCATACGGGGCTAGACTAAATTCACTTAAACGTGCAGGATCGACCGAGGAGGTCGCGGATCCTAGAATCATCGCAAAGCACACCAGCGCAAAGATGCTGATACACACCAAAAAACCCGCCAAGAAGCGACCGAATAAGTAATCAAATTTGCGCATCGGTGTGGCAAACAAGAGGTCAGAAATTCCTACTTCATTATCGCGTAAAATTGCGCCGGCGATAAAGACGGTAACTAAAAACATGGAGATCATACTCAACACGCCCATTTGATTGGCAATTACAACCGGGGCGTTCAAATGGGTGTTGCCGATACTGCCGCCGACTCGTATAGCCTCACTACCGGCGGACAAAAATGCGATCAGCAACAGAGGAAAACTCATCACCCAAAGCAGCGGTTGACGTAGTTGATAACGCAGATCAAACTTAAAAAATTCTTGCCACATGATCTTCTCCTTAAGCGGTAATGCGCGTGGTGGACGTACGTAGCTGCAAGAAATACACGTCTTCCAGATCCGGTTCTACCAGTACAAAACCGTCGTCGGGTTGAGCATTGGCAAAGACATTGATCACTGGCTTACCACCGATTAAACGGGTGGATAGCACTGTCAGTCGTTTTTGGTAGTCTTCCAAAGCCGTCTCTGTTACACGTTTACGCCAGACTTGGTTTTGTAGACGATCTATGGCGTGCTTAGGCTCCCCTGTGATCAGCACTTTTCCCTGAGCAATCATAGCCATACGTGGGCACAAGTCGGTCACGTCGGCCACGATATGGGTCGACAAAATTACCACCACTTGTTCGCCAATTTGCGCCAGTAAATTAAGGAAGCGGTTGCGTTCATCTGGATCCAAACCAGCGGTCGGCTCATCGACGATAATTAAATTCGGCGCAGCGATGAGTGCCTGAGCAATCCCAAAACGCTGACGCATCCCACCAGAAAAAGTGCCAACGCCACGCTTGCGCGATTCCCACA
>JAIELM010000161.1 GCA_019752975.1 Undibacterium sp.
CGAGGTATTTTGCATCAATTCACGCACATCCTGTATGCAAGAACCGGACACAATTTGAAGCTCACTCAGGTGCACAGTTGAACCAAAGTTGAAGCACACCTGCACCCTGATCACGGTCTGTACTTGAGCACTATTGGCTTCCATACACCACCTCAGCACGTGCGCAAAAGGCATCAACAAAATTATTCGCAATTTTGCCAAAAATAGGACCAATCAAGGATTCTAAAAAATGATTGGAAAATTCATATTCAAGGGTAAAGTCGATCTTGCACGCGTCTTCACGTAGCGCAGTAAAGGTCCAAAAACCATACAGCTGTTTAAACGGACCATCGACTAAGCGCATCTCCATGGTATGCGGTCTAGAGTTGACATTGTGTGTGGTAAAACTTTGTTTAATTCCGTGATAATTGATGGATAATGTCGCTTTCAGGTGTTGTTCACTACGTTCCGAGACCACTACACCACCACACCATGGCAAAAATTCTGGGTAATCCTCAACTTTTTCCACTAGTGCGAACATTTGTTCGTCACTAAATGACACGAGAACATTTTTTTGAACGACTGCCATATTATTTTCTTTGGTAAAATCACAGACCGAATTTTAACACCCTAGCCTACAGAATAAAAAATAGAACAATATGAGCATTGCAGACAATAAGAAAGCCTTTCACGATTATTTCGTTGAAGAACAATTTGAAGCGGGTATCGTGCTACAAGGATGGGAAGTAAAATCCATACGCGCTGGCAGAGTACAACTTAAAGAAGCCTACGTCATCACCAAAGGCGGTGAAATATTTCTATTTGGCGCGCACATAGGCGCTTTACCGACCGCATCCACGCACATTCACCCGGATTCTGTGCGCACTCGAAAATTATTATTACATGCGGAACAAATAAAGAAGTTAATCAATAAAGTAGAACGCTCAGGCTACACTATGGTGCCCTTGAACATGCACTATCTAAATGGTCGAGTAAAGTGTCAGATTGGTTTGGCGAAGGGTAAGAAGCAGCACGACAAACGTGAAACTGAAAAAGAAAGAGATTCACAACGAGAAGTACAGAAAGCGATGAAGCAGCATCGTCGTTAGGCTCGTTCTTAGGATCTAGGTAAATAAATCTCCTTAGCGTCACGAATTTGTTTACGTAAGGCCTTACGTTCTTCTGGGCTGAGCCGATTCAATCGTAAAGCTGGACGCTCATTCGCGCTATTCGTATCTAGCTTGGGTGTAGTAATGACTGGTGCATCTACCGGTTCGATTTTTTTTGCATGCTCAGCTTGCCGTTGACTATTTTGATTGGCTTTTACCCCCTGTCGCCGCATTTCAAATCGCTTATGCCCATCCATGCCACGATGCTGTGGCGAGGCTTGTGCCAAGCCCACATTTCCCACGACGAAAACGCTACTACAAACGAGTAGCCACAGTCTTATCTTAGTATGGGAAAAGATCAACTTCACAAAAAATTCTCACGCCGTATTTTATTACGAACAGTGTAACCGCTAGTCATGACGAATCAAAGAAATTTACTGTAAGCTCTGTAACAGTTTGTAAAGATCGCAAAAAATTTAGGTGTTTTTACTTCGTTTGACTTAAGATGAATGGCAATTATTCAGCCCCCTATGTAAGCCGTCTTTCCCGCATGTGTTTAGCGGGAATCCAGCGACTTTTGCTCAGCAACAGATGCCACTTGATTCCCGATTAAACCCTAGTGAATGGCATTACATAGGGTGGAGTACTTTGAAATTTCAACTTCGTCATAGAGGGCTGAATAATTACAATGAATGTCTGTCTTTTGACCCAAACAATCCATTTGTGAAATCCCTATGCATGACTCAAAAGCGAAAATTTTAGTAGTTGACGACGATAGCCGTTTGCGTGATTTACTACGACGCTATTTAACCGAGCAAGGTTTTCAGGTAATCGTGGCCGAAAATGCACTGAGCATGAACAAACTCTGGTTGCGTGAACACTTTGATTTATTGGTACTCGATCTGATGTTGCCGGGCGAAGACGGTCTATCGATTTGTCGCAGACTGCGTGGTAGCGGTGACACCACACCCATTATTATGCTCACTGCTAAGGCTGAAGACGTGGATAGAATTATCGGTTTGGAGATGGGTGCTGACGATTATCTGCCTAAGCCATTTAACCCTCGGGAATTAGTCGCACGTATCCACGCCGTCTTGCGCAGGCGTGCACCGAAAGAAATTCCTGGCGCGCCTTCCGAGTCTGCCCAAAGTTTTCATTTTGGCGAGTTTTCGCTGGATTTATCTACTCGTACTCTGACTAAAAATAGTGTAGAAATTAATCTCACCACGGGGGAATTTTCGGTCTTAAAAGTATTTGCACAACACGCTAGGCAGGCCTTATCGCGTGAAAAATTAATGGAACTGGCGCGTGGTCGTGAATACGAGGTATTTGATCGTAGCCTAGATGTGCAAATTTCTCGTTTGCGTAAATTAATTGAAAATGATCCTAGCAATCCCAAATATATACAAACAGTTTGGGGCTTGGGTTATGTATTTATTCCTGATGGCCAAACGAAATAAGTGAGGATATGCCCAGCGTTTTCCCAAGCAATTCGTATCGATTAACTTGGCTGCGTAGCGGTCTCTTTTGGCGCACTTTTTTTCTTTTAGTACTTTTAGTGACGGCTAGCATGGCCACTTGGTTTATCAGTTTTAAACTGGTAGAGCGAAAACCTCGCGCTCAGCAAATGGCTGGACAAATTATTTCTACAGTGGCACTCACCCGTGCTGCGCTCACCCATTCGGCCTTCGATAAACGTCGTGAACTCCTGATCGATTTGGCACAAGATGAGGGCATACGCATCTATCCCTTAGAAACCACGGATCAGATTATTGCTCCGGACGCCAGTGTATTCATGACCGAGCTTAGACAACTGGTACGGGGGAAATTGGGGAGTGCGACGCAGTTTGCGCAGGAGGTCAATGGTGATAGCGGATTTTGGGTGAGCTTTAGTATAGAACAGGATGAATATTGGTTACGGCTTGAACAAGAACGCCTACAAAGTGAATCAGGTTTGCAAATTCTGGGCTGGGCGCTAAGCACATTATTGCTTAGTTTAATTGCCGCGGCTTTCATCTCCAAATTCATTAATGATCCACTGACGCGGATCGCGAAAGCGACACGCTTGCTGGCGCAAGGAAAACATGCGGAACCGCTACCAGAAGCTGGTGCAAAAGAAATCATCGCCACCAACCGAAGTTTCAATCAAATGATGCAGGACTTGGCTCGTATAGAAACTGATAGAGTCATCATCTTAGCTGGCATTTCGCATGACCTACGAACCCCGATAACCCGTATGCAATTAGAGATAGAAATGGCGCAACTCGACCCATCCGCACGACAAGGAATGCAGGCCGACTTAAACCAGATGGATGAAATTATTCGTCAATTTTTAGAATACGCCAAACCATTGGAGTCACTGACCCTGCATCACTTTAACCTCAGTCAAGTATGCCAACAGGTGGTAGGGGATTTTCGACGTGCCAATGAACTACAAATCGAGGCCAACATATCTCTCAATTTATTTATGAATGGCAATGAAATTGAGATACGTCGCTTACTCAATAACCTCATCGAAAACGCGCTGCGTTATGGACGTACAGCCAAAACTGAAATTCTAGAATTGACATTTAGCTGTACGCAGTCACAACAGATCGATATCATCATACGTGACCACGGTATGGGTATTCCAGAGGCCGAGATCGCTAGCTTACTGCGACCGTTTACCCGACTGGATAGTTCGCGCAGCCAAGCCAATGGATCCGGCTTGGGACTGGCAATTGTCGAACGTATCGTGACTCGCCATCAAGGAAGCATGCGACTAAGTAATCATGATGACGGGGGGCTAGAAATACACCTACAATTCCCGCTTCCCAAATAAATTAGACTACGTCGAGTAGTGATGCGCACCGCGCACCACTAGCATGCCTATGGTTTTATGACCCCATTTCTTTAGCTAAGGCCAAACCACTCAAGTAGGCATTTTCAAGTCCACCAGTTCCTTGTAATCCAACCGAGAACCAATCACCACATACGCCCAGTTTTTCTTCTGCATCTAACCAATAAGAATCAGCCACCGTTTGTTCTGCCCAAGCATATCGCCATCTGTGCGCAACACTATGTATCGGGTGCATAGGCGTACCGGTCGCTTCGTGAAAGGCTTTAGATAGTTTTTCTTTCACCCGTTCGTGATCGTCTTCCAAATGTTCAAGACTCCATGCACTCGTGGCGTGGCAGACCCAGCGCTCGCCTGCTCTATGCTCAGGTTTTGAAGTGTCTCTTGTGATCCAACCTAAGCGTGAATTACTGACCCAAGCAGCTTCATAAGGCAGCTCCAATGCGGCTTGAAAACC
>JAIELM010000041.1 GCA_019752975.1 Undibacterium sp.
TTGATGTGATTCTTGGAATTTGAGACGAAAGTAGAGTGCACTCAAGACTTACTCGTACAAGTCAATTATGAAAATTATTCGCGAGAAGACAGTTTGTGAATGGGCGGAGGTCACACCAACCGAGCCAGAAAGTGGATCAAAACTAGGACTAGCTCTTAGCACACTGGGACAGCAACCGATTCATGGACTTCGAACTGAGCCCCAGAATGGCACGAATGGATGGTATATTTGGTGCGGGGGTGAAATGTCCAAAGACGAAGATTTCTTTTCACCACTCCATATAGAACACATCGACAATTATCTTCCTGAGATCAAGGAATATCTCAATTTGCCAGTTGGGTTTCGTTTTCTAATTGATGACAAAAACTATGAAGATGTTTGGTTCGATCAAACACTATTGGACGCCAATCCTAGATAAAAAACGCTCAAGCTCCATGAAGACAACCGAAATCAACGCACTAAAAATTTTAGATTTAGATACAAACATCGATCTTGAAAAGGTGGTCTCATTCGATGCAATTGACGAGGAAAGTGCTTTACTCCTTATCGCCAAGAAAGAACTAAATTTACGCGAAGAGAAAGGTATCGGATCATTCGTAATTACACAACCCAAAGGGGGGCAAAATTTTGTCGCCTATCTCTTAAAATCCGGTCAGGTAAACGAAGTTTTATATATCGAGAACGAAAAATTTAATATTCATTCAATCCAAGCTTTACCAGAAAACAGATACTTACTAACCTGTGCCAGATCAGAATTTCGCTCTGACACAGATTTCGACAGAAACGGTCGAATTTACAATTCTGATGGAAATTTAGTTGAGAATATTTTGTTAGGAGATGGAATTCAAGATGTTCAAACATCAAAGGACGGCACTATCTGGACGAGTTATTTTGACGAAGGCGTATTTGGAAATCATGGATGGAGAGCCCCAATCGGTGCTGCAGGACTTAGAGCATGGACTGAAAAAGGTGAAACATGTTACGAATATTCTCCGATGGAAAAACTAGACCACATCGTCGACTGTTATGCTATCAATGTAAGTTCTGATCAAACCACATGGGCTTACTACTATACCGATTTTCCTTTGGTGAAAATTGAGAACAAAGTCATCGTCGATTATTGGATGATGCCAGTTTCCGGGTCGAGTCATTTTGCAATCTTTAAAAATTTTGCATTATTAACCGGAGGTTACCGCACTTCATTGTCTCTAAATCTCGTACACCTTTTACCAGATCACAAAGCCAAAACATTATTAACTTTGAAAATTTCAAATATCGATCGACCGTCAGCAATCACTTGTAGAGGTAAATCAATATTCATCCTAGAGAAATCTAGCGTTTATCTCATCTCACTTGACGATCTGCTCGAAAAACTAAACATTGATCACAATCGATAAGCCATGTAGGGTGGGCACGTCTTTTGTGCCCACGCGGATTGCTCAACTCTTTTCACCTTTTTCAACCGTCACTAAGGATCGTGAGGATTATATTTTGATAGATAAAGACAAGAATCCCGTCGAATGGGCGGGGTTAATGTACCAGCTTGAAGACGCTCACGAGCACCTTGGAAAATTGATTTCAGAAATGATGAATGATCCAGAATTTGACGAGGAAATCTTCAAAATTCAACTAGGTCACGTTTGTGCACATCTCAACCGCGCTTGGTATAGTCGGCACGCCAATCGCTATATCACTGAAGAAACATGGATCACCGCAAGTCAGTTTCCAGATGACCTCGATCCAATTGGATGAGGCCCCTAATCAAGGGTGGCCACAATGAGTCTGTGCCCTCCCTACGCTCTTTCAAAGGTATAGCGACAATGATGTTTTCCTTCTTCAAGAAAAAAATCGTACCACTTTCAGTTGAGCAGCAACTCCTCGAACTAAGAAAATGCGGCATTTGTTTGAACTCAGAAGTTGAATTAGAAGACCTATTCTCGTTCGAAACACGAGAAGCACATGAGGCGGAGCCATACAAAGATATTATTCTCGCGTTAGGAATGGAGATCGAACGTGAGCCTTACACACCGATCTGCGACAAATTGTGGCTGTGCGACTATGAACGCATAGAAGATCATGGTGCCTATGTTGAGATCTTAAATCGCCTACACACAATGACAGATTCCATCTTGCCGATTTCAAACATCAGTGATTTTGTCGACGTTGAAGGCGGGGTCGCATGGCTTAAGTTTGATTTTAATGGTAATCGCATTCATTGGGATGCAGAAGTAGATAATGACTGGCTTGATCCAAACATTATTGTGAAATTTGACGAGCTACTTCAAACCCACCAAAACAATTTACGTATTTATTCCAATCACACAGATTTTGGACAAAATGCATTCTTTTGCTGTTTTACACAAACTGAGTTTACACATTTCAAGACATTGGCAAAGTTTAAGATTTTTGAGATTGATGAACAGAGTTAAAACCTCGTAGGGTGGGCACGTCTTTTGTGCCCACGTGGATTGCTTAGATTGTCGAATAATAGGTCAATATGCCCTCAACTCTTTTCACCTTTTTCAACCGTCACGCGTGGGCACGATTAAGCTGTACCCACCCTACGCCCCTGCTGTAAACCCCAGAGGCTATGCATAATCCAATAGTCCTTTTCAACGAGTAAAGGTGCTATCCCGCGCTGCTGCGCGACAATGGCAAGAAGCTCGTTAAAATCACTGCGAGTATGCAAGAGCTCAAGCATGATCCGATGAAAAACGCCAACCCATAAAACGTTTCTTGGTAGCGACCGAAGCGAAGGCGGAAACAGCACGTTTCAACTTAGCCTGATCAAATAAGGATAGTTTTCGCTCAACCATTTGAAGCACTTGGTTCTTATCCTCTGCTAGTTCATCTAAATTATTGATCACATCGACCAACAAAAATTCAGAAGTAAGTTTTTTCGGAAACCGTGGCTTAACTCGAAAATCAAACTGACGATTTTCGAACGAAAATACGCCGTGTCGTTTATGGTTATAGACAATGGTTTTGTTATAAAGCTGCGTAGTCCCCACGCCCAAAGCGTTATAACTTGATGGGGAGAACACCAAAAAATCCTTGTCACGCAAAAAAGCAGTGACCAGCTCATGATCGTCTGGAGGTAGTTCACCATACACCGACTTCTTCGGTACGTAGTAAAGCCCTTGCGCCAAGCGCTTCAAAGCGCCATCAGCAACTAATTCACTCAAATGCCGATCAACCGCATTGGAAACTTGCGCCAAATCTTCACGACGATACACCTTACCAGCGTGCAAAGTCCTCGCCACTTGCTTCAAGGCGTTTTGTTTTGGCCGTAATGGGCGTTCTAAAGTCGTATTTACTCGTTCCATTGAATGAATCTTCATTGATATTTCATGCAAATTATAGCCGTTATCAGTGTGTTTTATTGGAATATGCAAAGTTTCTTTAACGTTCATTCCACGCAGTATTTTTGCTATCGCGACGTTTAGGACAGATTTTCAAATAATTCAGGAAAAAAACGCAACAAATCGTGAGGAGTCTCATCTGCTGAATACATTAGATCAACTTGCTGGATAACCGCCTTATAAGCCTTTACGTGACGCTTCCAACTACGAAACGAATACTAAGAAGCTGTGCACATACATCTGAGAGAAGAGCATCACGAATACACTGGCATACCCAAATACACATAATTATGTGCTACACTTATTTATGTGCAATTAAATCATTGGAGCTTATTATGGTAGGAACTGTTAATTTTACTGGTGCAGTGAATCGTGAATTACTCAAGCGCGCTAAAGTCATTGCGGCAAAATCGGATACTTCAGTCAATGCATTATTCAACGCGGAACTAAGACATCTAGTAGAAACATTTGAAGCCGCTGAGGTTGCGGGGAATCAAAATTTTAAAACACTGCTTGATTTCTCTTTAGGGCGCTCGGATGACCATGCTGCGATGGCTGCATTGGGGATCGATAGCCAAGAAGACCTGTTCTTACTTATGACACAGGCACATCTTCCTATGCCTCGCTTACCTGAATCTATAACGCAAGAAATGATCGCCAGCCTGCATGCACTAGCGCCGTGAGTAAAGCAACCTATGAAAGATAACGCAACTATCCTCCTATTGCCGGATGCTGGCCCTCTAATTACGCTCGCGTATGCAGACTCACTTGATGTGCTTTTCATGCCAGGATGGACAGTACAAATCGTAGACATGGTGATGCACGAAGTCACTCGCAATCAAACACCGACGAGCCAAGCAATTGAAACATGGGTTACCACAAATAAACTACATGTGATGCCAACAAAAACACTTAAGCACTTCCGACAAATTCAAAAGATGTCCAACGTTCCGCCAAGAAAATCGAACCTTGGCAAACTCGCGATACAAGAAGTAATGAATGACTTCG
>JAIELM010000220.1 GCA_019752975.1 Undibacterium sp.
GTCTAGCTTCATACCAAAACCAAATCACATAAGACCTAATTTGGTTTATCATGCGCATTCGTTCTGATTTCTGTGGATTGTCATGAAAACTCCTGCTATTTTTTTCGCCCTCCTCGTGGGTTCCAGTGCGGCGCTTGCCCAGTCTCCTGCGACCGATACCGTTACAAGCAGTATCACCCCCGCGCCATTACACATCACCAAGCTAGAAAAAATTGACACCGTAGTGGGCACCGGCGAAGAAGTCACTAACGGCACGCAAGTAGAAGTACATTACACAGGCTGGATCTACAACCACAAAGCACTCAATCTCCATGGTGCTAAGTTCGATAGCTCACGCGATGCAGGATCTCCGTTAGCGGTACTCGTCGGTGCGCGACAAGTGATACGCGGTTGGGATATGGGTCTATTGGGAATGAAAGTCGGCGGTAAACGTACCCTCCTCATTCCAGCCTATTTAGCGTATAGCACTCAAGGCTCGGGCAATATCCCTCCCAATACCCATTTGGTGTTTGATATAGAATTGGTCGCCATCAAAAAATGACGCGCAGCCTACAAAACATCACCTTAGAAGCCTTATTGACTGACCTAGTCAATCAATTTGGTTGGGCCTATTTGGCGCAAGCTGTGCCCATACACTGTTTTCAAAATGACCCTAGTATTAAATCCAGTCTCAAATTTTTACGCAAAACTCCATGGGCGCGAGCCAAAGTAGAGGATTTGTATTTGACTAGTGCAGACTAGGGGATTAAGCTGACAGCACTGTAATGGAGGCTACTTCAGTGACAGTTCAAACAGTTCCTTATATTGAAACCTATTTTATGACTCTACGCATCATCGCCACTGGCGGCACCTTTGATAAACATTACGATGAACTCGCTGGCAAGCTGGCTTTTGGTGAAAGTCATTTGCCTGACGTGTTACAACGCGCCCGTTTGACTTTGCCAGTACAGTTAGAAATACGTAACCTGATTGACTCACTAGAAATGGTGGATCAAGATAGGCAAGAGATTTTACAATCCTGTATCTCTTCAGACGAAGACGCCATCGTGATTATTCACGGCACCGACACCATGCGAGAAACCGCAATCGTGCTGGGTGAAGCGCAGTTGAACAAGACGATTGTATTGACCGGAGCCATGATCCCTTACGCCATCGCCAATTCAGATGCCTTGTTTAATCTTGGCTTCGCTTGCGGTGTAGTCCAAAGCCTAGCCGCTGGGGTTTATGTGGCGATGAATGGTCAAGTTTTTTCTTGGGATAATGTACAAAAAAATCGGCAAGCTGGGGTATTTATCAAATCATCCTAAAGGTCAGAGATGAGGCGTCAACTGAGTGCATTTTTCTTGTGTTGTGCATTTCTACTAAGCTCGCTAGTGCAAGCGGCTCAAGCGCGCTTTGACTCAATCTATTTTTTTCAAAGCGAAGAAGCACTGCTAGAGAAAAAAGTTGACTTCAGAGACCTTGCTCGCTATTCACGCAACTTACAATCAGCTGTATCTAAGGTCTTAAAAAATGCCAAAATCCCTCAAGGCAATGGCTATATCGTAGTAGCGGTACGTGCAGATCAGGCAATGGCAGTATGGCTGGACATGGAACCCGTACTACACGAATACTATGACTATGAAATCGGGCAAGCGATCAAAAAGCTACGCCCTTTCACAGTCGACAAAGGTGTCGTCGTGTTCGCAATCAAAATGGCGATAGATACCGCTAAACACAGCACCAAAGCAGTTCCACTACCCGCCTCTTGGATTGCGACCAAACAAAAACTGACTGATCCGTCGGATATAGAAGCCTTAGTGATGGCAATGTGGCCGGAGGCCTAATGACTCGCCCCCACCCAGCCTAACATCGTTTTCTTGGCGTGGTTCAGCATCAAACCCTGCCAATCAATCCACCCCAAAATCAAAATAGCTATTCGCTCCAGTAGCAAAGAAACCAGCTGTCCTGATCTCTTGCGTATATAAAATAAAAGCGTACTCACCAGTAGGCAAGGAGCGTTCAGGAGTGATCTTATACAATACAAAACCTTCGCGTGCGCGCGATTGATCTGGCAAAGCTTCACTCTTGACTGGGATCACGCGGTCTTTGGATATGCCACTAGAATAGCTCATATAGCCGCCGCCGGTTAACACTTCACGAGTACCGTTTTCACGAATGGCAAAATTAGCGACCGTGAGATAACCCACCGCTTGTACATTTTTAGGAACGTTCACCAAAAATTCTATCCCGTCACCGGACAAACGTCGTGCCGCCTTGGTGCCGGGCAAAACCGCATAGCTGGCCACACCACCAAAACCAAAGGCGCGTGCAGCGGTCCGCATTTGCGGCATGATGTATTGCATGGTCGATTCTTGACCAGCAGTAACCACGATAATTTCTTCTGGGTTGAGCTTGTTGCCAAGCTTGGCATTCGCTGTTGTAGCGTTGGCGTTGCTCTCTTTGACGCTAGCACTAGACGCTTGCACGCCCTTAGGATTCATCATCGCCTGCAAAATCGCTGGTGTCGCGCCCTTATTTTTGAGCTTAATTAAAGAGTCAGCATTCGTATTAAACTTGGTCGTATTACTCGCGATCGATTGCAAGATCACCGACTCGGGCATACCAGCTTCCAAAAGCTTAAAAATATCTGCATTGGTAATCGTATCGGCAGAGGCAGACATACTGGCAACACCAAAAACACAGGCAATTAATAGATTTAATAGATTTTTCATAGGCTGAATTTCCAAAGTGATTAATAAAAATAGTGAGTACTTCATGGGGGATAAATGCTTGGACTTACGCAAAACAAACGCTAGCGTTGTTGCGTTCGCCGCTTGCTAAACTGAGGTACAAAATACTGGCTGCGGCTCCGCGCCCCTGATTCAAGCATTCGAGGGCAGGCTCTAGCCAGCGCAATTTCGCCTAAGTCCTAAATGCGAAGAAATAACTTCCGAGAACTGCTTGCGGCACACAGATTTTTCGCAACAAAATCGACCATGTGGCGATTATGCTAGAGAATTGTAAAGCACAATTGCATGGCAATGCTATTCAATTTATATTTAAAAGTGGCTTTCCGAATTGTGAGATAAAAATTCCATCTTCGAATTGCCTATAAGCTTGCGACAAGCCTTAGAAATTCAGGCCTCCTATGGTTCATCGATGTTCCACCGCATAAGAGAATAAAGAAATAGAAAAACCTCCCGAATCAAATGCTAGGTCAAATTCGAAGCGCTGCTGACAATCACCAAGTACACCATCGTTACTGATGGGGCAGGTTAACCAATCGTTTTTTCGATTTGAGGTAGGAATTCATTTGACGTCTTTCTATAGCATCAAGCTTCGCGCTAAGCGAAAGCTTGAGCTTAAATTTTAGCGAGGGTTCTAGTCCTCTTCGGCCCGCCCTTCGAAAATGCGATAGCGCTCCCTCGAATTAGTGATCATTGGAAGAGTTCGGCTCGCCGTAAGCCACGAAAAGCCGAAGGAAATTAAACCGATTGTTTCCAACCAAAACATATAATTCGGGAACCTTGCGTCCGTAAGCTCGGGCGCGACGACATGGCCAACCGCCATCAGCCAGCAGCAAAGCATACCTCCAAGACATGCGGTATAAATCTTAACTCTGATTCCTGCTTCACTATATTTTGCTAGCTTAGACATGGCTGTTTTTCTAAACCGCCAACAAAAGTACCCCAGGATAGCGAACAATCCAGCCGCTGCTGGAAAGTGCAAGGCAGAAAATACAGTAGGAGCGCGATCACACTCGCAGGGAGCAACGGCGACCATCGCTGCAAACAGGCTTGCAGCTATCGTGAGTACACGTTCGATCTTGTTTTTGCCGGAGAACGACAGAAACAGCGCTGCCACCGCGAACAATAAACCAACGAACCAGTCCCTAGCTTGATAGTGATACGACTCGCTTATCGAGCGCAATAACACTCCTGAAACGACCTGCATAAAAAACGCTAGAAAAACCGCGATAAGTCCCACTAGCAGCTTGATGACACGATGATCGATCTGTTGCATAAAATTCCCTCACTGATCTGTGATTATTTGGGGATGATCAAGTCAGGGTTGGTTGGTGGCGTGACACCAAGCTAGGCAACTTATAAACTGTTCAAGGAGCGAAGCGACTGAACTTGAGCGACTTATTAGTCGAAGCGGCTACCCAGAAAAACCCGCTCGCTCCAACCATTAAAAATATCAATTCTATCTCAAGTCACAAATCTTTGAGTATTAAATTGACACAAATAAAAACAATACATCAAAGCAACGACACCCACCTAAAAAAGTGACAAAACTCTATTCATAGGCGAAAACCGTCTGACCATGTGAGTGGGCGCGGATTCGGAAATTTTGTTATGCTTGCGGCTTATGCTTGATCTGCC
>JAIELM010000431.1 GCA_019752975.1 Undibacterium sp.
AAAGGTCGATTAACTGCCTCAGCGATGGCATGGCATTGCTCAGGTGTTTCATCACCGTGAAATTGCAACAGGTGTACGGGTGCAATTGCCAGCACTTGCTGTACTTGCTGCACGCTAGCATTCACAAACAAACCAACAGTAGTAACAAATGGCCGCATTGTTGCCAACAACATCGCCGCTTTCTCCGGTGTCACATAGCGCGGACTCGCCGAATAAAACACAAACCCAACAGCATCAACTCCTGCATCCATGACACAATTAAGGTCTTGCTCACGAGTGATACCACAAATTTTTATTTTAGTGATTTTATTCATATAGCTTCCCTAGCTTTAGCTCGACGCCTATCAAGTACCTACAGCAATTGCCGCTGGACATCCGCGCCAACTCGATTTGGCGGGAATAAATTCACCTTTCATCACCAAAGTAAACGCACCTAGTGTCGCACCATCACCCACCTCTGCGCTGTACAACACGAAGCTACGCGCACCTAAATATACCCGCTCACCAATCTTCACGTGATCAACTTTCATCACCCTATCTTCAAACAAATGCGTTTGTGGGCAAGCAGCGGCATTGATTTCACTATATGCACCTATGCTCACGCAATCAAATTCCGTAATATCGGTAGTATCTAAATACACGCCCTTACCAATTTTGGCTCCGAGCAAATTAAAGGCGACTGGCAACCAAGGTGTGCCTTTTAAGTAGCGCATAAAGTTAGGAACCGCAATTCCCTCGTAGAGATTGGTGATCGCTTCTGAAACCCAGACAAACCAAGTCCACATCGGATAACTACTCTTCTTATATTTAAAGATAAACATCCACTTCAAAAGTAAAATAAAAACGAAGCATCCCACACCATACAACAATCCAGAAATACCCAAATCCAATAACACATCTAACCACTTTTCCTCCGCTGCTATGGGCATAAGATCAAGCACGATGGTATAACCTATCGCGGTCACAAGTGCATGTGGTGCAATGATACGAAAAGTCTCAATCAGACCACGAGCAATACGCCGCCAAATCGTCGGCATGAAAGTTAAATTCTCAGGAAAACCTTTTACTTCCTCACGCGCAGGCAAGTTCATAGCAGGTGAACCTATCCATGTGTCGCCGCTCTGCATAAGGCCATTCCTCGGCGCACAAGTATGTACACCGATCAAAACATTTTCTGGAATCAGCGCACCATCTGGCACGTACGCGCCATTCCCTACGAAACTACGGCGAGAAATAGTGGTCGCTTGCACCGTCATCCAGCCCTGATCAATCTCTTCATCACCCAGCATCACCGCATCCGCGATAAAACACTCATCACCCAAAGTCAGCATATCGGGAACCACTCCAAGTGCAGTGGAAATCTCCGTCCCCTTACCGACTTTCGCCCCTAACATACGATACCAAAATGGAGAATAAATCGTCGCATAAACACCATGCAAAACATTGAGACTGGCATCTTGAATTTGATTGACCAACCATTTTCTACAATAGGTATTACTATGGATCGCGTATTTTCCCGGTGCTAATTTACCTAAGAAGCCCCAACGAATTCCAGCCGAAAGTACAGCAGTGCATAAAACTAAAACCGCCGTTGCGGGAAATGCGAGAAGAAAATAATCGAGTAGTTGAATCTCCACATTGGCGGTTTGTAGAAAGCTAAGTGACTCTAAAGAGTCCAACCAATCAATCAAAATAAAACAAGGGAAAACCGGCAAAAAAAACAGCGCCGTAATCAACAAACTACCAAAACAAAAGTACACCGACTCCCAAAAAATACGTTGCCTGCTAGTGACGGGTCGAGCGTCACTCTGTACAAAGGCGCCAATGTCTTGTGCAGGCGAACCTTGCCAAACACGTCCTTCTGGAATAGTTTGCCCTTCGATTAGTGCAGACTGCCCTTCCAAATGCGCCCACGCTTCTAAGCGGGTTCCTCCTTCCAAAACTGAATAAGAACCGACGTAGGAATTTTCTGCCAAATGAATTTTACCTATTCTTAATTCTCCACGTTCTACTCTGGCATTTTCAAAGTTACAGGCATTCCCTACACTAACACCGTCCGCTATCTCTAACCCATCTGGCATACGCAAAGTAAGCGAACCTATCAGTACATCTTTCCCGATTTTGGCACCTAAAGCACGCAACCACCACACATACATGGTCGAGCCATTGAGCATATACATCGGTGCCGCTTCAATAATTCTATCCACTAACCACCATCTAAAATAGGTCACACCCCACAAAGGATATTTCCCTGGCTTAAGCCGACCGAGTATTAACCATTTAGCGGCAATCGCGAAGAAGAACTCTGAAACGGTAATCAATAAAAAGAACAGCACCGACAAAGCAATCGCCAAGGGGATAGAATCCTCTGAATCTCCTGTCAAAAAATGATACGCAAAAAATGGTGCCAACCATTGCAGCATGCGCAGTACCACCAAACAAGGAATCATCACCATCTGCGCCAATCCACAAGTCCAGCGTTTGAAACTAGATGGTGGAGTCCAAACTGATTCATGCCCCTGTGTTTGACTCTCAATGATTGCCCCCTCTTGCATCAAAGTGGCAATTTGCCCTAGCCTTCGCTGCTGGTAGATATCACTGATTTTAAAGTAAGCAAACCGCGCATCCTGACGCAAACTGGAGACTAATCTTGCCGCCATCAAAGAATGTCCGCCGAGATCACTAAAAAAATCCGCATCACGCCGTATAGCTGCACCAGGAAAGAGTTTAGCTAGTATTTCAAACAAAACCTCTTCCGCTGGTGTTTCTGGCACGTCACTTTCAGCAGATTTTTCCTGAACTGAAAGTACTGTCGTCTTCAGCGTTTTTCTATCAATTTTGCCCGAACTGAGGCGCGGCATTTCATCTAAAAACTCGTACCGTGTTGGCACCATATAAGCAGGTAGTGTTTGCGTCAATGCATAACGCAAAGCACTCACGTTAGTGGCCACATTGTCCGTCCCACTTTCGCGCACGATAAAGGCAATCAACTGATCAATTCCTTGCTCAGTACGTAGAATCACCGCTACCGTCCCCACGCCAGCTTGCTTGGCAAGCTCAACCTCAATTTCACCCAACTCCACTCGAAAACCACGAATTTTCACTTGGTCATCCGCGCGCCCTAAACACTGAACAGCGCCATCAACGCCAATCCGCGCTAAATCACCGGTGCGATATAAACGATGATTTATAGATTCATTTGCCCAAGGGTTCTCTAAAAATTTTTCTTTAGTTAAGTCCGGTCTTCCCAAATATCCAGCCGATACCCCAGGGCCAAAATACATAATTCTCCCGTTTCACCACGGGGTAATAAACGCAAGCCTTTCTCAACTTCAGCGTCAATCACCAACAAACCATAGTTAGGTAAAGGACTGCCTATCGTCACCGCCTCACCAGTCCTAAGTTGGGCTAAACTTGCCGAGACGGTAGCCTCGGTCGGCCCATAGGTATTAAACATTTGTCGAGTACCAGTCGCCCAACGTTCAACCAAACTCTCAGGACACATTTCCCCACCAAGATTGATCAGACGTAAGCACGGCACATCGATACTAAATAGCGCCAATAGAGTAGGAACCGCATGTAAGACCGTAATATTATTTTTGATTAAAGCGCGAGGTAAAGCATCTGGATCTAGGGCGACTTCTTTGGGGGCTATCCAAAGGCAGGCACCAACCAAATAACTGATCCATATTTCCTCAAACGACATATCAAATGCAACTGAAAAACCTTGATACACGCGATCATTTTCATTAATAGTTAAAACACTATTTTCACTTCGCAAGAAATGGCAAATACTGCCTTGAGTAATCTCGATTCCTTTCGGTTTTCCAGTCGATCCAGAAGTGTAGATCACGTAAGCGGGATCGCTAGCGCTACATCCATCGCGCCGTAGATCAAGCTCTAGTGGCGCCGCCAACAAATGCTCCGCAAAAAAAACTGTGCGCTTTACATGGGCTAGAGTCGACGCAAATTCGACACAACTTAATAAGCCAAATGCTTCGGCATCTTCGAGACAAACCGCAATACGATCAACCGGCACCTCAGCATCAAATGGCAACCAAGCTGCGCCCGATTTTGCAATACCCGCTTGCATCACTAACAAATCCACACCACGAGGCAACCATAATCCGAGAATGTGACCAGGCCTCACCCCCGCAGCGATCAACTGCCCAGCAACCGCATCAGCCTTAGCATTCAATTGTGCGTAAGTGATTTGTGTCGCATCTGAAAAGAGTGCAATTTTTTCTGGAAAACGCAAAGCTGTCGCCTCGAGCAAATCGGCGAGTGTTTCATTACGTATTAATTCTGGAGCTTGCAGTCCATATAAAATATCAGCGTCAAAAATATTTTTAGAATTTTCTATAC
>JAIELM010000284.1 GCA_019752975.1 Undibacterium sp.
GGCTTTGAGCATGGCGCGACTATCCGACGCGTATTGAATGCCGTACTGATCCAACTGAGCCAAGGCGTGAGGATTCATTTGCCAACCGGCCGCTCCGAAGGTTTTTGGTGCTGCGCCAAAAATTTCCTGATAGCGTTGATAGGCGTGTTGCATTTGGTTTTGTGTCCAAGCCTCGCCGCGACGTCTGACATTATCTTGCCAGACTACGTGGTCCCAACAATGGATGCCGCACTCAAAACCCGCACGTTTAGTCGCGCGCATCTCTTCCACACATTCTTTACCAATATCGGGAGCCGGTAAAAAAACCCCATACATCAAGGTCTTGGGGCCGTAATGCTCAAGCACAGAAGTGCGCGAGACTTTACTAAAAAAGCCCGGACGAAAGACCCGGCGCAAAGCCCAACCAGTGTGGTCTTTTCCCAAGGAAAAAAGAAAAGTCGCACCTGCTTGATGTTCCTTCAAAATGCGCACCAAGTTCGGTACGCCTTCACGCGTTCCCCGGTAGGTATCAACGTCGATTTTTAGTACGATAGTGGGCATGAGGTTTTGTGTTTAATGCCGTCTTTCCCACAAAAGTGGGAATCGAGAATGGATGCCCCAAAAGGTCAATTCTCGATGTCGGATCGAGTCCTTCAAGACGGCGTACAGAGGTTTTGCTGCTGAATTTTCGAGCCTGCTTCTATCTTGTCTTGATCAATCCATCAAAGCTTTCGCTTCTAGCACTTGACCGCGATATGCTTCAAAGATATTGCGCATAGCATCACTCATTGTGGTGGTTGGCGCCCAGCCTAATTATTCGCAGGTATTGGTGATTTTAGGCACACGATTTTGTACATCTTGGTAGCCACTGCCGTAGTAGGCGCCAGAAGTGGTTTCGGTTAATTGCACTTTTTTAGCAGACTCAGCATACTCGGGGAATTCTGCCGCCAAGTTCAACATCATATGTGCTAATTCGCGAATTGAAAAATTATTGCTAGGATTGCCGATGTTGTAGATTTTGCCGGACGCCACGCCATCTTTGTTATCGATAATTCGCATCAGGGCATCGATACCATCGTCGATGTAGGTGAAAGCGCGTTTTTGTGCGCCACCATCAACTAAGGAAATGTTTTCACCGCGCACGATATGACCAAAGAATTGGGTCACTACCCGTGAGCTACCTTCTTTAGGGGTGTGAATCGAATCAAGTCCGGCACCGATCCAATTAAATGGACGGAACAGGGTGAAATTCAAACCTTCCATGCCGTAACCCCAAATGACTCGGTCCATGAGTTGTTTAGCGCATGAATAAATCCAACGTGGTTTGTTGATTGGGCCGCAGATCAGTTCGGATTGTTCTGGATCAAATTCCTCATCATGGCACATACCATACACTTCAGAGGTCGATGGGAACACCAAGTGTTTGCCGTATTTGGCAGCGGATCTGACGATAGGTAAATTGGCTTCAAAATCGAGCTCAAACACGCGCAAAGGTTGCTTGACATAAGTCGATGGCGTGGCGATAGCGACCAAAGGTAAAATCACATCGCATTTTTTGACATGATATTCGACCCATTCTTTATTGATGGTGATATCGCCCTCAAAGAAATGCATGCGCGGATGATTGAGTAAATCACCTAGACGCTCAGTTTGCATATCCATGCCATACACTTCCCAATCGGTGGTTTCGAGTATGCGTTTGGACAGGTGATGGCCGATAAAACCATTCACGCCAAGGATGAGGACTTTTTTCATGTGATTTCTCTGTAGATGTTAAATTGGGTGGCGTATTTAATACTATGGTCAATGGTCAATGGATAAGAGATCAGAGGCGTGGAGGAAAAGCAGGAGGCAATCAAAAAAATCTTTGTTGTCGCCTTATTTTTTGTTCTTTCCTAATTTTCTCTGGTCTCTTGGTAGAGGAGTTTTAAAGGGTGTTAATGCGCTTTAAAAAGCCTCTTAAGCTCCGTGATATCCAACACATCTCCATCAATTAATAGCTCGTGGACGAGGAGTGCATTGCCATCGCCGCAAACGCCAAAGACGGTATTATCCACTACAGATAGTCCTAAGGGCAAATTTGCTGGGCATTTCGGGGCTAGGCGTGCTTTTTTAATAATAACTTTTAAGCCGGATAAATCGTCGTAGGCACCGGGGTAGGGTGGAGCGACCGCTCTATGTAAGTTGTAGACTTGTTGGGCACTTTGTGTCCAGTCTATCTTGCCGTCTTCTGGCTTGCGCCCACCAAAATAACTTCCTGCGTCTAATTGATTGATTAAGCGCGGCGCTGTTCCAGCGATTAAGCTGGGCAAGGCCGACCATAGTGTTTGTTCGGCCGCCACGGTGAGTTTGCCGAATACCTCAAACGCGGTATCGTCGGGCAAAATCGGTACAGCGGTTTGCGCAATGATGGCACCGGCATCGGGCTTAATCGTCATCTCGTGCAGGGTAGCGCCAGTTTCGGTTTCGCCGTGAAGTACCGCCCAATTGACCGGAACCCTGCCTCGGTATTTGGGTAAAAGTGAGCCGTGTAGATTGTAAGCGCCATGCTTGGGAATGCTGAGCAACTCCGCTGCTAGCATATTGCGGTAGTAAAAACTGAAAATAAAATCGGGGGAAATGGAGCCTACTTTTTCTATGATTTCTCTTGTGTTGGGATGCTCTGGCGTGATGAAGGCAATGCCATTTTCTGTGCAAAGTTTGGCTACCGATTCAAACCAAATAGTTTCAGTCGCGCTGTCCTCATGGGTGATCACTAAGGGAATTTCAATGCCGCGTGCTAACAAGGTTTTAATGCAACGCACCCCTACGCTGTGGTAAGCAAAAATGACCGCGTTTTTCATCTCTTTTTTATTCCTTACTGATTTTCTTGTTCTAAAATTGTTTGAACGACAAACCTCGGACGTCCTTGAACCTGTTGGTAAATACGTCCAACATATTCTCCCAAAAGGCCAATGCCAAATAAAATCACACCCATCATAAAAAAGGCGATGGCGAATAAAGTAAACAGGCCTTCGGCCTCAGCACCTAAGAAAAAACGACGAATTAATAGGAGTAAAACCAATGCGCCGGAAGCGCCTGACAAGACCATACCCATCATGGAAAAGATCTGCAAAGGCATGATGGAAAATCCCGTCATTAAATCAAAATTAAGACGGATCAAACTATAAAATGAATACTTAGATTCGCCCGCAGAGCGCTCTTCATGTTCCACAGTAATTTCGGTCGGTTTGCGCGCAAAAGTGTAAGCCAAAGCCGGCACAAAGGTATTTACTTCGGTACATTGATTAATCAGATCGATCACATTACGACCGTAGGCGCGCAGCATATTACCTTGATCGGTGATTTTAATGCGAGTCATTTTTTCCCTTATCCGATTCATTGCTTTGGATAGATAAGTGCGCCAAGCTGCGTCTTGTCTTTTGCGGCGGATTGATCCTACGTAGTCATAACCTTCGCGCATTTTATCGACTAGCGCACCGATTTCTTCTGGTGGGTTTTGCAGGTCGGCATCCAAAGTCACCACGATAGCGCCACGAGAGGCTTGAAAACCCGCCAAGATAGCCATGTGCTGACCATAATTGCCGTTAAATAGCACCACCCGCGTGACATCAGCACGGGCCCGAAACTGATCAGCTAGAATTGCCGCCGAACGATCACGACTGCCATCGTTGACGAACACGACTTCATAACTAATGCCACGCGCAGCAAGTTGGTCTAAGGCTGGATAAAGCCGTGCATATAAATTGCCCAGCCCGGCTTCTTCATTGTAGACGGGGATGATGACGGAGAGTTCTGGTTTCATTTTTAAATTAAACAAGGAAAGTTTTTATGGCAGAGACCACGCGCGCTACATCACTTTCTTCCATAGCCGGAAAGAGAGGTAAGGTCACAATTTGTTTACCCACGCGCTCAGCAATAGGAAACATGCCATCAGTAAAACCACGGGCACGATACAGGCTAAACAAGTGAATAGCACGATAGTGGTAACCCAAGCCTATGCCAACATCGAGCATGTTTTGCATAAAATCGGCACGAGATACCGATTCTGGCAATACGATGTGGAACATATGCCAGTTCGAATTTTCAAAGTCAGCAATCGGTAATTCTGCTCCGGTTTTGGCTTCGAATTCGCCATCGAATTGGGTTTGGAATTGTGCAAAATAGTATTGCGCCAGCATTTTTCGTTTGGCGTTAAATTCGTCTAATCGCTTAAACTGTCCTAATCCGATTGCCGCAGATAAGTCGGTCATATTATATTTGCCGCCTAAGACATCGACATCAATCCCGTCTAGCCCCGTGCGTGAGACACCTTGTAGACGATATTTTTCGGCGAGTTTGGCTTCTGCTTCATCGTTCAGAACGAGGCAACCACCTTCG
>JAIELM010000259.1 GCA_019752975.1 Undibacterium sp.
CAGAGCATTGATCACTGTCTCGGCGCGGGTCTTGCCCCCACAACGCAAAACGGTGAGTGCCTGGTGCGCTTTCACAGCGCTAGCAATATAGGGATCATCCGGACTCACCACAACATAAGTGTGATCAATTTGCGCACAAGCTAAAAAGCGATTCAGCGTAAGTTGTAAAACACAGCTTCCAGACAAGGGTAAATACTGCTTCGGCACTTGGGACTGCATACGCGCCCCTACACCTGCCGCTGGAATTAAAGCAATGTGCTTATCCCTATTTGCCTGCGGATTTTGTGTTGCTTGTTTTTCTTTTAAAGTCATTTCAAATGAGTGCGACTTAGCTTAGCCACGCTTCGTTTATAATTGACCCTCATTTTACAGCGAAAAGCTAGCCCTACCGTGTCTTTCAATTTCATTAAAACGCTACCCAAGCCAGGACATCGTTTTGTTCTGCCAGCCACGCACGGCTCCTCCGATGCGTATGCGATCGCGCAAGCTGCAATCAGCTTACAAGCAGAAAAACGTCTATTGACGGTGTTAGTCGCCAACCCCAGTGATGCACAAAGATTGCTCAGTGAACTCGCTTGGTTCGCACCCGATTTACACTGCCATCTACTACCTGATTGGGAAACCCTGCCCTACGACGCTTTTTCACCGCATCAGGATTTGGTCTCTGAACGTCTAGCCACCTTGCATGAAATTAATAGTGGTAATTGCGATGTCTTGCTGGTACCGGCGACCACCGCCTTGGTGCGTATGGCACCGCCCTCATTTTTGGCGGCCTACACCTTTTTTTTCAAACAAGGTGAAAATCTTAACGAAGCTAAACTCAAAACACAACTCACGCTAGCCGGCTACACCCATGTTTCACAAGTGATGTCGCCAGGTGAATATTCAGTGCGTGGTGGCTTGATTGATCTCTTCCCTATGGGTTCGGTATTACCATATCGTCTTGACTTATTTGGCGACAGCATAGAGAGCATACGTACCTTTGATGCCGATACCCAGCGTTCGCTCTATCCGGTCAAAGAAGTGCGCTTATTGCCAGGTCGCGAGTTCCCTATGGATGATGCCGGACGTACTGCCTTTCGTACGCGTTGGCGCGAGCAGTTTGAAGGCGACCCTTCGCGCTCCATGGTATATAAAGACATAGGTAATGGCATCGCTTCCGCCGGCATAGAATATTATTTACCGCTGTTTTTTTCAGAAACCGCCACCCTATTTGATTATCTTCCCGCGCAAAGCATGTTTGTTTTGCTCGGTGATATTGATGAGGCGATACAGCGTTTTTGGGTGGATACTCGCTCGCGCTACCAGTTCTTAAAATCTGATCGAGAGCGCCCCGTGTTAGCGCCAGAAAATATTTTTCTGCGTGATGAAGATTTTTTCGGCGCATTAAAAACCGAGGCGCGTTGGGTTATCAGCAAATCCTCCGCAGCTTCGGAAATTTCTTGCTTTCTACCTGATATCGCGGTCAATCGTCGCAATGACGATCCTCTAAGCCATTTGCGCTCCTACCTCTTACAAACAGATAAACGGGTATTCATTTGCGCCGAAAGCGCGGGACGGCGCGAGACTTTACAGCAGTATTTTAAAGATTTCGACTTGACGCCCACGGTTTGCGAAGACTATGCCGACTTTATCACCAGCGAGCAAAAATTCGTGCTCGGTGTGGCGCCATTGCATGCAGGATTTCAACTGAATGATATCGCGTTTATCACCGAAACCGAGTTATACGCCGGTTCGGGCAAACGCATAGGCCGCAAAAAACAAGAGGCTGTGACCCAAGTAGAACACATGGTAAGAGATTTATCCGAACTGAAAATCGGTGATCCTGTCGTGCATAGCAACCATGGCATAGGTCGCTACATGGGTCTGATCAACATGGATTTGGGTGAGGGCGAAACCGAATTCCTGCATTTGGAATATGCCAAAGACACTAAGCTTTACGTTCCGGTAGCGCAACTCTTTGTCATCTCCCGCTACTCCGGCGCCAATCCTGATGATGCGCCCTTGCATAGTCTAGGTTCAGGTCAGTGGGAAAAGGCTAAACGTAAAGCCGCGCAACAAATTCGTGATACTGCTGCCGAACTCTTGAATTTATATGCCAGGCGAGCGCTGCGCACCGGGCATGCTTTTGAATTTTCCGCCCGCGACTACGAGACCTTTGCCGAGAGTTTTGGATTTGAAGAAACGCCTGACCAAGCCGCCGCCATCACCGCCGTGATCGGCGACATGACCAGTGGTAAACCTATGGACAGGTTAATCTGCGGCGACGTGGGCTTTGGCAAAACCGAAGTTGCTCTACGTGCCGCCTTTGTCGCTGTCATGGGTGGCAAACAAGTCGCCATCCTAGCACCGACCACTCTACTAGCGGAGCAACACGCACTCACCTTTGCCGATCGCTTTGCCAATTGGCCAGTACGTATCGCCGAACTGTCGCGTTTTAGAAGCGGCAAAGAAATCACGCTAGCCATGAAAGGCATGGCAGATGGCACGCTAGACATCATCATCGGTACCCATAAATTATTATCTGATGACGTCAAATTCTCGCGTTTGGGATTGGTCATCATTGATGAAGAACATCGCTTTGGCGTGCGCCAAAAAGAGACCCTAAAAGCCTTACGTGCTGAGGTCGACGTGCTCACCTTAACTGCGACACCAATACCACGCACCTTGGGCATGGCACTCGAAGGCTTACGCGATTTTTCTATCATCGCTACCGCCCCACAAAAACGATTAGCGATTAAAACCTTTGTGCGTAGCGAAGACCATTCCGTCATTCGTGAAGCTTGCCTACGCGAACTCAAACGCGGTGGGCAAGTGTATTTCCTGCACAATGAAGTGGAGACGATAGAAAACCGCAAAGCCATGCTAGAAGCTCTGTTACCAGAAGCACGGATCGCAGTCGGTCACGGGCAAATGCATGAACGCGACCTAGAGAAAGTCATGCGCGATTTTGTCGCGCAACGCTATAATATTTTACTTTGCACCACCATCATAGAAACCGGTATAGATGTTCCCACGGCCAACACCATCATCATGCACAGAGCTGATAAATTTGGCCTAGCGCAGCTACACCAGTTACGTGGACGAGTAGGACGCTCACACCATCAAGCCTACGCCTACTTGTTAGTCCACGATGTGCAAAGTCTGACCAAACAAGCGAATCGTCGCCTCGAGGCGATACAACAAATGGAAGAACTTGGTAGCGGCTTTTACCTCGCCATGCACGATTTAGAAATTCGCGGCGCAGGTGAAGTCTTGGGAGACAATCAATCGGGTGAAATGCATGAAATCGGCTTTCAAATGTATTCCGATATGCTCAGCGAAGCCGTCCGCTGTTTAAAACTCGGCAAAGAGCCTGACCTAGCAGCTCCGCTCTCGACTACAACCGAAATCAATCTACACATCCCAGCTCTTTTACCGAATGATTTTTGTGGCGATGTACATGAACGCCTGTCGATCTACAAACGCCTGGCCAATTGCAGCAAACTTGACGCCATCGACGATCTACAAGAAGAAATGATAGACCGCTTTGGCAAGCTACCAGAACCCGTCAAAACACTGCTAGAGACACATAGATTAAGGGTCGCAGCCAAGCCCCTAGGAATAATAAAAATCGACGCTCACGACGATGCGGCGACCTTACAATTTGAAGCACAACCACCAATCGATGGAATGCGTATTATTGAACTGATCCAAAAGAACAAACACATTAAACTCAACGGCCAAGACAAACTACGGATCACGGCCAAGATGCCCGATTTAGCAGCACGGGTGGCACAGATTAAAACGACGATGAAGGCTTTGCATTGAACGCCATCTTCATGAATGCATTTACAATGATCCAAAATGAATACTCAACACCTCATACTACAAAGTCTTAGACCCGACTTTAATCCAGAGCTAGCACTCGTCAAAAGCATAGCGCAAAGGACCCTTGCAAGCGGCATTCAAAGCAAGAGTCTACAAGCCCTATGTTTGGAAAATACCAACTGCGACGCCACACTATTACGGCAGTTAAAAGAAGATTGCTACTCAGCTCAAATTGACATTCACTTAGGCACTACGTCAAGCAAGCTCAGCGATTTTAAGCTGCTCGCAATGGACATGGACTCCACCCTCATCACCATTGAATGTATAGATGAAATCGCCGACATGCAGGGATTAAAACCACAAGTGGCGGCAATTACTGAAGCGGCCATGCGTGGTGACATCGTTTTCCACGAAAGCCTTATACAAAGGGTCGCACTGCTCAAAGGACTAGACGCGACAGCGCTAGAGCGGGTATATACAGAACGCTTGCAATTGTCATTAGGTGCAGAAAAAATGATCGCCGCGATTCATGCGACGGGGAT
>JAIELM010000329.1 GCA_019752975.1 Undibacterium sp.
GACGCGCGCCGCACTGACATTGGTTCCATGTAACTCTCCTGTCGGAAAAAGCACAGGATGCCGCTCGAGTTGAATGAGATACAGGTGGTTGGGCTGGACGCTTACTGAGCACCTACGTATAGCGGTGAAGGTTCCTTTCGTGCAGGCGGGCGTGCTCTCTATTAGTCGGGGTAAGAGAGTCGCTGTGTCTCCTCTGACATATAAATTGCGCTTGATCACAGTGCGGCAATTCATCGGTTGGTGTTTTAGACTCAAGATGGGGTCGTTGGCGTCAGGCGATCCCGCTCTTCTCAGAACTCAGGCGCACAAAGATCATGTCGATAAAGTGCTCAGCGACCAACAGATCAATAACCCTGCTCTAAATAGGTCCATTACCAAGGGGCTCCGTGATCACGAAGTAACGGCTCTCGTTTGGTGTGTGGATTTTAGAAATCCAGATGCATATGGTTTAAACGAGCATGTTAGGTTCAGAAACTTCATCATTGTGATGATTATGCTGACCTTTGGTCTTAGGCCGGCGGAAGTTCTAACTCTTAGGGTGGAGGATATTGAGTTCGGGGGCGTCACTGCTCTTCGTGTGTTAAGGCGGGTTGCGGACCGGAATGACATGCGAAGTCCTCAGCCTAGGGTCAAGCGGAACGGGCGAGACATGATCATGCAAACGCCTACTCTCATACGCCTTATTGAATCGTACATTGAGATTCATCGCGAAAAAGTTATGGAACGTTTTGGGAAGGACCATAACTATTTGATTATCTCAGACGAGGGCGATCCGTTGCATGGAAACAGCGTATCAAACTATTTTCAGATAATTCGTGAGAAGTTTAAGCACTCGTTGCCGTCAAACCTAACTCCTAAGTCCCTTCGGCATACGTACTCCAGTAGAACTGAGCGCGAAATGGCAGAGCGTGGCGTTCCTGAAGATGAGCGTAAACAAGTCTTAGCCTATCTACGGGGTGACAGTAGTGTGCGCTCTCAGGAGGTGTATATTTCGGGTGAAATTATTCGCCAGGCTACTGCTGTCCAGTCTAAATACCATGATACGCTGATGGAAAGTTTCTTGGAGTATTCAAGTAATGAATCAAGCGTTTAGAAAGCGGCCTGATGAGGTTGGCCTGTGGGAGCCTATTCCCAAATCTGTTATAAGCAGTGAGGGGCATGTAGTTTATACGAGCGGTTTGCAATGGCACATGCCAACAACCAGTGGCAGGTTCGCAACTCTTAAGTTCGAGCGCATCCATAATTTGAGGTTTCGGTATGCACTGATGCGTTACTGTGTGCATGTGATACGAACCACATCGGCGGTCTCTGCTTACAGCTCTTGGGTGGATTGTCATAGATTTCTTTTGTTGCCTTACCCAGAGTTCAATAGGGCTGATATTGCCGACTTTGAGCTGGAACTTATTAGTTATTACGAAAAAATGATAGCGGCTACGAGGCAGGAGCATAAACTTTATCAAGTATCAAGCACTAAGTCTTGGTACCTCTGGGGGTGTCAGTACCTTAGTGAGGTGGGCTTCAATGCCGAATATGGTAATGTGCTGGAAGCCCTTAAAATACCAGGGGGTCCAAAAGGCGAGGCGGTTAAAAACGAAGATGTTGATGCCGGTCCGTTACATCGTATCTATGAGTTGCAGCCGCTCTACAATGCTCTCCATACGACTACTTGTACCAAGATCGCAGAATACCAGCAGCGAGCCGCACTGGCATTGTTCATTGCTCACGGTAGAAATCCGGCGAACCTGTCGTGGTTGCGAGAAAGCGATCTGATTAACGTAGCCCCAGGACTAGATGAGCCGTGCTGGGTAATAAGGTATCCAAGAATCAAAAAGCGACTGCTGAACCCTCGGGATGACTTCGTAGAAGTACAACTACCTGCTGAGTTTGCGCCTTACATCCAAGACCTAATCGCCGCCAATCGTGATTTTGAACCGTCCGATTGGATGGGGATTGATCCTGAAGGTTTTGACAGGCCACTATTTTTCAATCACAACGTTAATACGGCCGCTGCCGCGTCAGGTCATTGCGGTGCATATTTCAATTACGAGTCTGCTTACTTTTCAACACTGCTTCAAGGTTTCGTACTAAGGCATAGTATAGTCTCGCCTTTGACCGGGATGTTGGTGCATCTTAGTCCTAGGCGCCTTCGTTACACGTTGGCAACAAACTTAGTTAAAGATGGGGCAACGCAACGGCAGCTTGCCCAGATTCTTGACCATACCGATCTTCAACACGTGCAGGTTTACTTTGATCTGGCTGGTAATATCGTTGAGTTGCTAGACAAGGCGTTAATTGGACCGTACGCGCAAATGCTCCGTTTCTTCAAAGGCGACTTCATCGTGCCCGGGCAGAAAGCCGTAAATGAAGATGATCTAGGTAAGCATATTCCGTTCATATATATTGAGGATGCTCAAAATATTGACTTGGGCGTGTGTGGTAAACACTCACTCTGCGCCTTGCATCCTCCATATTCTTGTTACAAATGTCCTAAATTCCAGGCTTACCTTGACGCCGATCATGAAGCCGTTTTGCTGCATCTGATAAATGAACGCGAGGAAAAATTCAGGTCAGCGGATAAACGAATAGCAGGTCAGCTCGACGAGATCATCTTCGCTGTGGCTCAAGTTGTCGAGAAATGCAAAGAAGTTAAAGCAGGGGCTGCATAATGAAGAAAGTAGCCGCGTTTTTAAGTAGGCTTGAGCTAGATCGTGCCGCTAACCTATTGCTGTTGGTGAAAAAAGCGCGGATGCTCGGCATGTTGGGTTTTGAAAATATTGTCTGGGATAATCCGAGTTGGATGTTCACGGCCGGCCCTATGACAATACTCTCGGCTAAGCGAGCCGGTACGCCTAGTATCTACTTTCGGCATGCGCCTAATATCGGCGCACAACCCTTGGGAGGAGACTGGGAAGCTGCTGCAAAATCGCTGTTCTGTCTTAGGGCACATCGGTCAAATCAGAAAATTAGCAACCATCAGTCATTTGTCACGGCTATCAGTTATATAAGTCACTGCGTAGGTGGAACAGAACGACCGCTATCAAGACTGATGCCTGAAGACTTGGATGGTGCGTGTAGACTCATTTCGGATCATTACATGGAGTCGACAGCTTATAATCTGCATAAGGCTATAAACGAGTTTGCAGCGCACTGCGATGCTAATCAACTTTGTAATGTTAGATTTGAATACAAATACTCAGGGCTAAAGCGTCCACCAAACGCCGGTGGAGTAGTTCAAAAGCGATTGGATGCACCTGAGAATCTTGATCCGACCACCGGGGACCGACTCATTGATCTGGAGGTTTTCAAGCTTATTGGCTTGCTCTACCAAAAAGTGCCCACGGACCACAAGTACCGGATGTATATCTTGATGCTCGTAGTGTTGGCGTGCCTTGGAAGGCGTTATAGCGAAATTGCTACATTGCCGCTTCAGGATGTCGAGGCTGACTCCGAAGGAAGGAAATATCTTCTCTATTTTCTGATGAAAACAAGCAAAGGAGATAACGCTCATCCCATTGAAAAGGCATGGTTGCCTACGGACGCGATTCCGATTGTTGAGGACGTAATCGCCGAGCTGACAGAAATTACCCAAGCGGCTAGGTCAACAGCACAGGAGATGCGAAGTACTGGTGGTCCTGATTTGCGCTGGATCGAACCTTATGCTGACGACCACAGATTTTACATTGCGGACCTGGAGGGCTTGGGGTTCAGCTTCAACGTGTTGCGCCCAGAAGGTTGGCTTACGAAGAATGGCCTTACGTTTCCAGATCCGGATAAGTTGACGGTTAAAGGTATACGGCCAGCCAAACCCTCTCGCTTTACCACCAGGCAGGGATTGATTGCCTATTGTCAGAGCACGTTTGACCTGCGTTTGAATGATCCCGTGCGAATAGCTACAAGCGGGAAGGTCTATCATCAAGAAGACCTGATCTTCGTCCGATACCAGGGTATGTCTTCGGGCGCGGTCTCCGTTTGTGTGGTCACGACGGTAACCCACTCGATGTTCGCGACGTTCCTTAGAGATCATCTTGAGCCGCTTACTGCTGAGTATGGCGGAGGCAACGTCAAACCCGACTTCTCAAGCCACGATTTTAGACACACCATCAATACTCTCCTGAATGATGGTGGAATGAGCGATTACGTCCAAACGAAGTGGTTTGGTCGGAAGTATGCAAATGACACAAAGGCTTATCAGCACACGTCACGCGAAAAGAGAGCATTGATTTATCAAGAAAAAATTCGGGAGGGCAAGATTGGCGGAACGGTCGCCGATAACTACTTCCAGCTCCCGGTTGAATACAAGGAGGCTTATCTCAAGGCTAAGATCACCGGAGTTCATGAGCTTGGAACA
>JAIELM010000409.1 GCA_019752975.1 Undibacterium sp.
TTGCGCTTAAGCCATCAAACCAAAACCGCAGAACAACGCGCTTTGTTTCGCCTTTCTTTCACCTCGCCGTTTAGCGGGAGGCGAACTATAGCAAGTATTACCTCGCCTTGGCAAGCAGTTTTTAGAGTAAATGATTTTGATGCTTACTCAATGACTCGCTTGGGAGCCTCCCAATAGAGAGCGCAATCCAGTTAAAATGACGCTTTGATTGATTACGCCGCCTATTATGCTACGCCTTACTGATATACAACTCCCACTGGATCACGCTGAGCAAGATTTGAAATTGGCGATATTAAAGCGCTTAACAGTTAAGGAAACCGATCTCATTGCCTTCACTGTTTTTAAGCGTAGTTACGACGCAAGAAAAAAGAACGCGATCGTTTTAATTTATACCGTTGATGTCGAAGTAAGGGATGACGAGGCTCTGCTATTTCAGTTAAAGACCGTACAAGGGCAAAGCAAAGTTGGCAAAACGCCGGACACAAGTTATCACTTTGTGACGCACGCAAAAGATGTTACCCATCCTAGGCCCGTAGTGGTTGGTTTTGGGCCGTGCGGCTTATTTGCAGCATTAATTTTGGCGCAAATGGGATTTAAACCTATCGTATTAGAACGTGGCAAAGAAGTGCGCGAACGAACCAAAGACACTTGGGATTTGTGGCGCAAACGGCAGTTGCATAGCGAATCGAATGTGCAGTTTGGTGAAGGTGGTGCTGGAACTTTTTCCGATGGCAAGCTGTATAGTCAGGTGAAGGACCCTAAACACTATGGACGCAAAGTATTGACCGAGTTCGTACTAGCTGGTGCGCCAGAAGAAATTATGTATGTGAGCAAACCCCACATCGGCACATTCCGCTTAGTGAAGATGATAGAGGAAATGCGCGCCAATATTATTGCACTGGGTGGAGAAATTCGCTTCTCGCAAAAGGTAACTGACTTTGATATTCAAAATGGTGAACTACGTGGCTTGACCGTCAACGAGCACGAGAAAATCGAAACTGATCATGTAGTGCTAGCGATAGGACATAGTGCGCGCGATACTTTTGAGCTGATTCACGCCAAGGGAATTTATATCGAGGCAAAGCCCTTCTCTATCGGCTTTAGGATAGAGCATCCGCAGTCAATTATCGACAAGGCGCGTTTTGGTCCTAATGCTGGCAACAAAATTTTAGGCGCGGCAGATTATAAGTTAGTTCATCACACTAGCAATAATCGCTCAGTCTATAGTTTTTGCATGTGCCCCGGTGGCACCGTGGTCGCTGCTACTTCAGAAGAAGGTCGCGTGGTAACGAATGGAATGAGTCAGTATTCGCGCAATGAGCGCAATGCTAATAGTGCGATCGTAGTAGGAATTACCCCGGAAGATTATCCTGGACATCCTTTAGCCGGGGTCGCATTGCAACGTCAGTTAGAACGCACTGCATTTGAAGTTGGCGGAGGTACTTATAATGCGCCGGGTCAATTGATAGGTGATTTTTTAGCTAATCGCGCCTCAATAAATTTAGGTAGTGTCACGCCTTCGTACAAACCCGGCATTACCCTCTGTAATTTAGCAGACACGCTGCCCGCATTTGCGATAGCAGCGATACGTGAAGCAATTCCGCAATTTGATAAGCAGATTAAAGGCTTTGCGTTAAGCGACGGTATTTTAACTGGCGTAGAAACCCGCACCTCATCGCCCATTTGCATACGTCGCAAAGATGAGAACTTACAGAGTATCAACACAATCGGATTGTATCCAGCGGGTGAAGGTGCCGGTTATGCGGGCGGAATTTTATCAGCGGCGATAGATGGAATCAAGGTAGCTGAGGCGCTAGCGCTGAGCATACACAAGAAATATTTTACCTAGATCTTTTATTGAAAATGGGTGCGAACTGCGCACCCACCTCCAACCAACCTCCACCTAATTAACAAGCTCTTCCAATCCTGCAGCCAACTCTGCCACCGGCGGCATTTCTTCTATAATTTGTTCGCGGGTTAGGCCCACTTTTGCTGCCACGTCTGCCGGAAAGGTTGCTTCCAATTCTTCCTTAGAATATTTGCTTTCTTCTGCGCGCGCACGCCAGACGGCCAGATGGATGATGCCACTCATTTTATCAAACTCTTCCGCCGCCAAGGGTTCTGGAAATCCCTTAATCACGACACCAAAATTTTCTGGAAACCGCCAACGCTTCGCCAACTCTGCACCGACATCCGAAAAATCATAACCAAAAGAAGTACGTTCTACACCGAGTCTACGCGAATCCAAAGGTCCCGCAATCTTATCCACTTGTAGCATTTGCTCTGGCATACCAGCATGCATGACGAGTTGACCAATCGCATGCATCAGTCCTACGGTAAATCCAAAATCTGAATTACCCTTGATTTTTTTGGCCATCCATTTTGCAATCACTCCTGTGTGCATACTGTAACGCCAAAACTGCTTGAGATCCACGCCAGGCATGGCCTTAAAACCTCCCGTCAAACCACTACTAATAACCAGAGTACGAACTGTCATAAAACCCAACATCAGAACAGCATCGTCCACCGTACCCACGGTTCTGGAGGAATGGTAGTAAGAGGAATTGGCTAAGCGTAAAAGCTTAGCGCTAAGGACTTGATCAGCCGTCAATTTACGCGCAATCTCGTCGATAGAAACATCTTCATTATTAAAACTATCGATCACCTCCTGAACCACTTTTGGAATCGTGGGCAAGGCGGTTTGTTGCTGAAATAGTGTATCGAAATTCATATATAAATCCCCTGTTATTACAGCAGCTAATAGGACGTAAAAGTCCCAAGAAAAAATTAACGAGTTTCTGCGATTTGCATATCTGATTATTGATGCGCAATTCTGCTCCCATAGGGAAATAATACTACGATACCTACTTTTGGGGAATGTTTTTACATGCTGCATTCATACTAAACAACGCCAGCTCACTGGAAATTGCCTTAGTCCTCTTTTACCCCTTCGATTCCCAGCTCTTGAATTTTCCTACTGATGGTGTTTCTTCCTATCCCAAGACGTATTGCCGCATCATTTTTGCGCCCATGGGTATGCTTCAGTGCAGCCTTGATCACCACAGTTTCAAAGTCACGATTGAGCAAACCCATCACGTCCGCCACGCCTTGTACGATCAATTCGCTGGCTGCTTTTTCCAAACCATCTCGCCAAGAGACGCTCGCTATTAAAGGCTCGGCAGCGCTAACTGGGTCATCAAGCAAATCATGGGCGGGCGCAAAGGGACGACCAGACTGTTCTAAAAATTCACTAGGAAGATCGCCAATTTCCACCACCTGCGCAGGTGCCATGACGGTGATCCAGTTACACAGGTTTTCTAATTGGCGCACATTGCCAGGAAAATCCAATTGACAAACCAAATCAAGCGCAGCATTCGACAAACGTTTCACTTCTATGCTCAAATCCTTGGCACTTTTAGCTAAAAAATGTGTCGCTAACAAGGGAATATCTTCGCGACGCTCATGCAAACTCGGTGCGCGTAGGCGTATAACATTAAGTCGATGAAATAAATCTTCGCGAAACACCCCTTGCTTCACCCGCTCTTGCAAATTTTGATGCGTAGCTGCGATCAAACGCACATTCGCCTTAATCGCTTGATGTCCGCCGACACGATAGAAGTGACCATCAGAGAGTACTCGCAGTAAACGCGTTTGCAGATCGAAAGGCATGTCGCCAATTTCATCGAGAAAAAGCGTCCCACCCTCGGCCTGTTCAAAGCGTCCTCGTCGTGCCGACTGCGCACCTGTAAATGCACCTCGCTCATGTCCAAACAATTCAGACTCTAACAAATCTTTGGGAATCGCTGCGGTATTAAGTGCGATAAAAGCCTGCTTAGCGCGCGGACTATGCGTATGTAGAGCGCGTGCGATCAATTCTTTACCGCTACCCGATTCTCCGGTAATCAACACTGTGACACTGGTTTGCGCTAAACGTCCTATGGCACGAAACACTTCTTGCATCGCGCTCGCCTGCCCTAGCATTTCGCTAGCACTATTCGTGGTCGGTTCACTCGCTTGGGTTTCGCGCGCACCTTCCTCCATCGCACGACGTATCAACTCTAAGGCTTTAGGCAAATCAAACGGTTTAGCGAGATATTCAAATGCACCGGCTTTAAACGCAGCAACGGCAGAATCCAAATCAGAAAACGCCGTCATAATAATCACCGGCAAACTAGGCATGCGCTCTTTGATCGCGTGCAACAGCGTAATGCCATTACTTCCGGGCATACGAATGTCTGACACCAATACTTGTGGCTGCTCGTGATCTAATGCCAGCAAAACCTCGTCCGCTTGACTAAAACTACGAGTAGCAAGTCCAGCGCGCGCCA
>JAIELM010000460.1 GCA_019752975.1 Undibacterium sp.
GCAACTTAATGAGCAACTAATTAATGAGCAACTAATGAGCAAGCTCGATTTGAAATACCCAAAGGATTAGATAAGTTATGACCCCCTTCGATACCAATCTTAAACATCTCTCCGTTGCGCGAGATATCTTATTAACGCCGTTTGGACTGGATGAATCTAAGCTTTCCACGGTCTTAAAAACCATGTTCTCTCACCGCATTGATTACGCAGATTTGTACTTTCAATTCACCAAGAGCGAAGGCTGGAGTTTGGAAGAGGGCATCGTTAAGACGGGCAGCTTTTCCATAGACCAAGGGGTGGGTGTAAGAGCGATCTCTGGTGATAAAACTGCGTTCTCCTATTCCGACGAGATTTCTGAATTCGCCCTGTTAGAAGCGGCAGCAGCTACCCGTACTATCGCCAAACAAGGTGCGGGAAAAATCAAAGTCGCTTCATCACTACAGGGTTTGCAGGGGCATCAACTGTTTTTACGGGATGACCCCTTGGCCTCGTTGAATGCTACACAAAAAGTTAATTTGCTAGAGCGAATAGAAAAAATCGCGCGTGCTAAAGATCCTCGGGTGGTGCAGGTCATGGCTAGTTTGGCGGGCGAGTATGACCTTATTTTAGTGGCACGTAGTGATGGCGTAATGGCTGCCGATGTACGCCCTCTAGTGCGATTATCAATCACTGTTATCGTTGAACAGAATGGCCGACGTGAAACCGGATCTAGTGGCGGCGGTGGACGCTATAACTATACGTATTTTGACGACGCGCTGTTGGAGCAGTATGCGAAAGAGGCGGTGAATTCCGCACTGGTCAATTTAGAAGCCCGTCCAGCTCCAGCAGGACAGATGACGGTGGTCTTGGGGTCTGGCTGGCCCGGTGTGCTGTTACATGAAGCTATCGGTCACGGTTTGGAAGGTGACTTTAATCGCAAAGGTTCTAGCACTTTTGCTGGACGCATAGGCGATAGAGTGGCAGCCAAAGGTGTGACGGTAGTGGACGATGGCACTTTACAAAATCGTCGCGGCTCTTTAAATATTGATGATGAAGGCAATCCAACTCAATGCACCACATTGATTGAAGATGGTATCTTGAAAGGCTACCTTCAAGACACCATGAATGCCAGACTGATGAAGATGCCCGTGACCGGTAATGCAAGGCGAGAATCCTATGCCAGCCTGCCTATGCCACGGATGACTAATACCTATATGCTGGCAGGCGACAAAGACCCTGAGGAGATTTTAGCCTCAGTGAAAAATGGCCTGTATGCGGTTAATTTTGGTGGTGGACAGGTCGATATCACTAACGGTAAATTCGTATTTTCCGCTAGCGAAGCCTATATGATAGAAGACGGAAAAGTCACCTATCCAGTCAAAGGTGCGACCTTAATCGGCAACGGGCCAGACGTATTAAATCGCGTCTCCATGATAGGTACGGACATGCGCCTGGATTCTGGTGTGGGAGTATGCGGAAAAGAGGGACAGAGCGTGCCAGTCGGTGTGGGACAGCCGACCTTGCGTATTGATGGTTTGGTAGTGGGTGGGACGGTATAGTATGCAATTATCGAACTGATCATGCAATAAGTAGAAATGATATAAAATAGGGTCTGCGTAATATTAATTTCTAACGACAGTCAATGTCTAAGCAAGGTCAACTAGCAATTAATGTCCGCTTATAACCAAGTTTACGATTGGTTTATATGAATTCTTTATTTCGAAAGGTTTAGTATGTCAAAGCTCGCAATCAATCAAGGTTCACCACAGTTTATTCCGCTTTCTACTTATCGTGCTTATCCAGAGAATGAAATGGAAGAGCGTGCGCAGGAATTTTATGAGGAATTATCTCGACGTAAAACCATACGTGAGTTCTCTAATGCGCCCGTTTCACGCAAAGTTATAGAGCAATGTTTGTTAGCCGCTGGTACTGCGCCTTCGGGGGCGAATCACCAACCATGGCACTTTGCAGTGGTCAGTGATGCAGCTCTTAAGCATAAGATTCGGGTTGAAGCAGAAATTGAAGAGCGCGAATTTTATGAACGTCGTGCACCACAAGAGTGGAAGGATGCCTTGGCTCCTTTGGGCACGGATTCCAATAAACCCTTCTTAGAAGATGCGCCATACCTGATCGCGATTTTTGGTCAGAAAAGTACGCTCATGGACGACGGTAGCGCGGTAAAAAATTATTATGTACCTGAATCAGTCTCGATTGCGACGGGTTTTCTAATCGCGGCATTACATCACGCTGGTCTGGCTACGTTGACACACACGCCTAGTCCTATGGGTTTTTTAAATGAACTGTTGCAACGACCAGACAATGAGAAACCCTATATTTTATTGGTGGTTGGCCATCCTGCGGATCATTGTATGGTGCCCAATATCCGTAAGAAGCCTTTGACAGAGATCGCTAGCTTTTTATAGGAGCTCAATCAAGGATTTGGATCATTTAAAAGAAAATACTTGCCAATCCTTGTGAGATGTTGCTATAGTCGTTCAACTTAATTATTTTTGCATAGGCAGAAAAATGTTTGCTCCTCGATTTTACTTTTATTTTTACTTTAGCTCTTCTAAACCCAAGGCGGTGGAGAAGCGGTAAGTTCACGTAAAAGCAAAATAATGCAAAGACAGAACCCCGATCCCAGAAAACCGCCAGCTTGGCGGTTTTTTTTTACCCCCAATTTTTATCAACTTAGTGTTATCAAATAGACGGAAGAAAATTATGCAACGTACTGACGATTTACGCATTCGAGAGATGAAAGAATTGCTACCACCTTCGCATTTGATTCGCGAATTTGCCTGTTCGGATAAGGCCTCAGAAGTGACCGCTAGCGCGAGGACATCTTTACATAATATTTTGCAAGGGGTAGACGACAGACTTATGGTGGTGATTGGTCCTTGCTCGATTCACGATACCAAGGCCACATTGGAATACGCCAAAAAATTGGCACATGCAAAACAGCAATTTGCCGGAGAATTAGAAATTGTTATGCGTGTGTATTTCGAAAAGCCACGCACCACGGTAGGTTGGAAGGGCTTGATCAATGACCCTTACATGGACAATAGCTTTCGCATCAATGACGGCTTGCGGATTGCGCGAGAACTTCTGCTCAATATCAACGAATTGGGCCTACCCGCAGGTACTGAATACCTCGATATGATTAGCCCGCAATACATCGCCGATTTAATTAGTTGGGGCGCAATTGGTGCACGCACAACCGAATCCCAAGTGCATCGTGAACTGGCATCGGGCTTATCTTGTCCAGTAGGTTTTAAAAATGGTACCGATGGCAATGTCAAAATCGCAGTAGACGCGATCAAGGCCGCATCTCAGCCACACCATTTTTTATCAGTCACTAAGGGCGGACATTCTGCGATCGTTTCCACCAATGGCAATGAAGACTGTCACATTATTTTGCGTGGCGGTAAAACCCCCAACTATGACGCTGTTCATGTCGAAGCGGCAGCCAAGGACATCATCGCCAATGGTTTGAAGCCACGTATTATGATCGATGCCTCGCACGCCAATAGCTCAAAGAATCCACAGAACCAAATTCCTGTTTGCGCTGATATCGCAGGGCAAATCGCGGCAGGCGATCAACGAATTGTAGGGGTTATGGTTGAGTCTAATTTAGTCGCAGGACGACAAGATTTAGTCTTGGGTAAGGAGCTAGTGTACGGACAATCGATCACGGATGGTTGTATCGACTGGGCGGATAGCGAGCTAGTCTTGCGTGGTTTGGCAGACGCGGTTAAGCAACGTCGATTGAAATAAGACGGCGGGTTCATTTCTTCCAAATAGAGAAGCCGCTTGCCACTGGCTTCTATCGCTGCGGTGCACAAAAAGTATTTTTAAAAATACAGAGAAATTTCTAGACAAATAGATCTAGATCATTTAATCTAGATTAACTAGATCAAATGATCTAGTTAATTTCTAGAAAGTGCACGATGAACGGCAAACGCATAAATCCAATTTCCCCACCCAAGCCAACCGCTGCTGAGATGGAGCTCCTACGACTCATTTGGAGCATAGGGCCATCGACTGCTAAGCAAGTGCATGAGGCGGCAATGCAGGAACGCCCAGAGATTGCTTACGCGTCTGTGCTGCGCATGCTGCAAGTGATGCATGGCAAAGGGCAACTTAGTCGCGATGAAAGTCAGCGCGCCCATATTTACTCAGCCGCTGAGGAACAAGATTTACTGCAAACTAATATGGTCAAAGACTTGATCCATAAAGCCTTCTCTGGCTCGGCCAAAGCACTGGTTTTAGCTGCATTAAGGAGCCATGTCAGCAAAGAAGAGCGCGCCGAAATTCAGGCGTTCTTGCATGACGATAAAAAATCAGG
>JAIELM010000050.1 GCA_019752975.1 Undibacterium sp.
AAACCCGCTGTAGCCTAAGCTAGTAGCGGGTTTCGTGTACGTCCTTGGATGGCCTTAGACGAAATTCTGGTGGTGATAGGTGGACTTGAACCACCGACCCCAGCATTATGAGTGCTGTGCTCTAACCAACTGAGCTATATCACCAAGAAGCCCGAGATTATGCCAGTTGCGCAGGTTTTCGTCAAGAATAAACTTAATTGCGCTTAAGTTTTTCCAATGTTTGTCTAACGGTGTTTAATTTCATGAATTGTAGCTGGGTGTAGTTTAGCTTAGGCCACTATATTTGAGGATGTGGTCGCTGGCATCGCTTTGATTGCAATCGATGATCATGCGTTCTGGAATCGAGCGTAGCCATGTGAGTTGACGTTTGGCTAGTTGACGAGTAGCGATGATGCCGCGTTCTCGCATTTCTTGGTAGCTGATGCTGCCGTCCAAATAATCCCAGGCTTGTCGATATCCTACGCAGCGTATCGAAGGCAGGTCGGGGTGAAGTTCTGGCCTTTGTTTGAGTGCTTGCACTTCGTCGATGAAGCCTTGTTCTAGCATGAGATCAAAGCGCTGGGCTATGCGTTGATGTAGGACGCTACGGTCGCTCGGTTCTAGGGATAAGGCGAGTAATTCGAAAGGGGCGATTTTGGCGGTGGTATTCTGTGCTGCGATTAGGGCGGACATGGTTTGCCCTGTGATCATATAGATTTCTAAGGCGCGCTGTAGGCGCTGGCTATCGTTAGGTTTTAAACGGGCGGCGGTGCTTGGGTCGATTTTTTCTAGGCGAGCATGCAGGCCAGGTGCGCCGATTTGTGCCATCTCGGCATCCAGTGCCGCACGGATATCTAGATTGGCCTGTGGTAGTTCATCGATGCCATTGATGAGCGCTTTGTAATACATCATCGTGCCACCGACCAAAATGGGTAAGTTGCCTCGTGCCTGTATTTCCCGTACCAGCTTGGCGCTATCACTTAAAAATTGCGCTACCGAGTAGGACTGACTGGGATCGATAATATTTATCAAGTGATGCGGGGCGCATGCGAGTTCTTCGGCACTGGGTTTGGCCGTGCCTATATCCATGTCCCGGTAGACTAAGGCGGAATCGACAGAGATGATTTCGGCGGGCACGCGGCGAGCAATCGCCAGCGCTGCGGCAGTTTTGCCGGAAGCGGTGGGACCCATGATGGAAATAATTTTTTGTTGGTGCATGGCCTTGGCTTACTTATTGGTACTCATCTTTTTTAAACGAGAGGCGAGAGCCAGTGAGATCATCACCTGTTTTGTTTGTGAAAACAATCTCCCATGAAAATTGCGCTTTACTGCCCTCGCAAAAACATTCTATCTAAATCATTTAAACCCATTTGTACCCAAGTAGGGCGACCGTGATTGCATTGATCGGCTCTTTCGGTTTGTTCCATTTGGCGAAGTAGGGCGTTCATTTCTGGAATCGTTAGATTGCGATTGGCGCGTACTGCGGTGTGGCAGGCTAGTGTACCTAGGAGTTCGTTTCGTCTATCAATCAGTACCCGTGAACCGCCGAATTCGCGTAGGTCGCGTAGCACATCTCTGGCTAGGGTTTGGGCGTCAGCGTTCTTGAGTAAAGTGGGTATAGCGCGCACCGCTAGTGTGGTCGGGGAGAGCGCTGCAATGTCAAAACCTAGCGATTGTAAAATTGCTTGATGTTCCTCTGCCGTCTCTACTTCTATTGCGTCAGCATGGAAGCTGACAGGAATTAACAGCGCTTGCACTGGTACCTTGTCTTGATCTAATGCGTTCTTTAATTGTTCGTACAAAATACGTTCATGGGCGGCGTGCATATCGACTAGCACTAAGCCCTTGCTGTTTTGCGCGAGGACGTATACGCCGTGTAGTTGTGCTAGGGCGAAGCCTAAAGGAAATTCATCTGTGCTCGCGCCGCTATCGTTCGAGGAAAATGTACTGGCCGCACTGTTGGTATTGAAAAACGCACCGTATTGCTCAGCAGTTTGCGCCACACCATTGGCTTGCGCTCGTTGCTGCATGAAGCGGTAGTCGAGGCCATTGTTGCCATTATTAGCATTGTTGTCGATGCTGTTGTCGGCCCTAGGATTAGCGGTGAATTGCGTGGAAAAGCTGGTTTGTTCTCCACTCGTCCAAGGCATCTTTCCTGTATTGCTCAGGGCGGTAGCAGGTCCCGGAATGCTGCCAAAATTGGTAGCCGAGGTTTGTGCTAAAGCACGATTGACCGCATGAAAAACAAATTGATGTACTGCGCGACTATCTCTAAATCGCACCTCGATTTTGGAAGGGTGTACGTTCACGTCCACTAAGGCTGGATCTAACTCTAGCGCGATCACATAGGAGGGGTATCGGTCGCCGTGCAAGACATCCTGATAGGCTGCTCTGACCGCATGTGTGAGTAATTTGTCGCGCACATAGCGACCATTGACGTAAAAAAACTGAGCATCCGCACGGCCTTTGGAGGCGGTAGGGAGGCCGATAAATCCATGCACTCGTAAAGGTCCCGCGCTTTCATCGATGCTGAGACGGGCGTTGGCAAAATTCTCGCCTAAAATACTAGCACTACGTTTGTCGATCGCACTGACATTCCAATGGTCTATGGTTTTGCCATTGTGGCTTAAGGAGAAAGTGACATCGGGTCTGGCTAAGGCGATGCGCTTTACTACTTCGGCACAATGACCAAATTCGGTTTGCTCTGATTTTAAAAATTTACGTCGCGCTGGGGTGTTATAGTACAAATCTTGCACATCGATGCTAGTACCTTGCGCACCTGATGCTGGGGTGATTTTACCGTTTTCGATCTGCCAGGCGTGAGCCGCATCTTTGGTTCTGGTGGTTAAGGTCAGCAAGGCGATAGAAGCAATTGAGGCCAAAGCTTCACCACGAAAACCCAAGGTAGCGACGTTTTCCAAGTCTTCTAGCGAACTGATTTTGGACGTCGCATGTCTTTGTAAAGCCAAGGGCAATTGGTCGGCTTCTATGCCGCGCCCATTGTCTTGGATGGCAATGCGTTTGACGCCACCTTCTTCAAGCCGAATGCTGATACTGGAAGCGCCGGCATCTAAGGCGTTTTCTAATAATTCTTTGACGACGGCGGAAGGACGTTCCACCACTTCTCCAGCGGCAATTTGGGAGATTAAGTGATCTGGCAAGGCCAAGATGGGGCGAAAAATGGGCGTTGGTGCGTTCATCGCATGATTATACCCGTGTGAGAGGGAATCGGATTGGTGTATGATGTTGCCGCGCTGCGCTTGGACTAGCAGCTAGCCAAAATAGTGCGTCATTATTGAGTTGTTGGTGGGTAAAAATAGGAAAATTATGGATTGGATGAATTTGTTTGACATGATTTTACACGTCGATAAGTCTTTAGGTATTTGGATAGCGAATTACGGTACTTTAGTCTATGCGGTGTTATTCGCTATTATTTTTTGCGAGACAGCTTTCGTGATTTTTCCGTTTTTGCCAGGTGATTCTTTGCTATTTATCGCAGGAACATTTTGCGCTACAGGGGCAATGAATCCTTGGATTTTGGTGGTACTTTTAGTGCTCGCTTCGGTATTGGGAAATACCATCAATTATTGGATAGGTAGTTTAATTGGGCATAAAATCATGGCGAAAGATTTTCGCTGGATAGATAAAGCGGCACTGAAGAAGACCCATGAATTTTATGAAAAGCATGGAGGTAAAACGGTAGTATTAGCGCGCTTTATTCCTATAGTCCGTACCTTTGCTCCATTTGTGGCGGGATTTTCCGAGATGAGTCACAAAAACTTCCAGATATTTAATGTACTTGGTGGCCTGTTGTGGATTTTGTCCTTGGTAGTGAGCGGCTATTTCTTTGGGAATATTCCTTTTATTAAAAACAATCTCAACGTCATTGTTTTAATCGGTGTCGGGGCGGCTATTGTGCCTATTGTTTTGGGTTTGCTGTGGAAGTTTGGTAAGTCTTTTTTTCTAAAAAAGAAGAATTAAGGTAATTATTCAGTCCCCTATGTAAACCGTCTTTCCCGCATGTTTTTAGCGGGAATCCAGCGACTTTTGTTCAGTAACAGACACCAATGGATTCCCGATTAAACCCAGAATTTCCATTAGGATTTGAGATGATGACGGATGCACTTTTCGAGGCAGTTTTTGTGAGAATGAGGCGCAAATAGCGAGCTATTTGCAACGAAGAACACGAAAAATGACCGAAAATGCACCGTCAGCACTCAAATAGCACCGAAGGTGCGCCTAATGGAAAACCTGGGTTCAAGTTAATTCCAGCCAGATTGCGCCAAGCCGCCATCTATAGGAGACGCAGAAATGAATCACCTTTCGC
>JAIELM010000289.1 GCA_019752975.1 Undibacterium sp.
TTTTCTCCGATTTTCTTTGCGTCTCAGCGTCTCGGCGTTGAGGGGTTTTTACGTTCAAGGCTATGGGCGGCTGAATAATTACCAATCTCTAGACAATTCAAGGCAATCTTAGATGGCCAGTTGCCATGTCTTGGATGAAGCTATTACTCATGTCGTAACGCTTCCATTGAATCCATCTGTGCTTCTCGGCGCATTGGGGAACAACCCACCTTCCCCAATGAAGGCCGAGAATACTTATGCAAACCGCTTGATCTTACTGATGCCGCAACACCAGTTATTTCGTTGAGATCGCTTCTTCACTCAAGCGTTTGAGCAGCCCCTTTTGTCCCGATATCGCTAAGTTTTTACAATCTTGTGGGTTGCTCAATGGCAGCTCACCGTCAAGTCGCTTGAGTAAATCACTTTGCTTACCGTGACCAGTAATGAGGATATCGCAAGGTGCGTTACTCAAGCGTTCCATACTCGCTCTCAAGTCGTTGGCAATTGAATCAGGGCGAGAAAAGCGATAAACCTTATCGGAGATGGCGGAAATACTATCTGAAAACACGATGTTTTTGCACACCTTGTTTTCGCACTCTTCCCACGTCCAGCCCGATCCGCCTAGCGTATGTCCGGTCATTGGAATATTGTGGATCTTTGTGCCACCAAGTGTGAGCACACCACCATCGGCGATTTCCTTGACATTGGCAATCGGTGTGAATGGCTCAAGCACCTCAAACTGCGGGTCAAGCTGATGGGTTTTCCCTTGCTGTAGTAGTTCCACCGCTGCCTTACGTGTGAGCACCACCGCGCCACTATTTTTTTGTAGTTGAGCCACGCCACCAATATGGTCGTGATGTTCATGCGTCACAAGTATGGTTTTGATGTCGCTTAATCGTAAGCCTAGCGATTTAATATTCATCTCTATCGAAGTCGCGGCGTTTGCCGTCGCACCATCGATCAAGATATGGCCTTGCGGTGTCGCAATCAGAACAACACTGATCGCACAAGTTCCCACATACCAGGTATTGCCATAAATATGGCGCGCATAGGTCGGTTCGGACCAATCATCGTTGGATTTACATGCAGTTCTAGCTGGGTTACTGCTGATACTTTGGGGCATAGTCGTCGCTTGACTTATCGCCAAACTACTATGCGTGGAAAGTACACATAAGGAAAATGTCGTTAAGGTGCTGATTAATTTTACTAATCTCATTGGGTTCCTGTGATAAAAAAACTGATTTAGGACTTACGCAAATCAGACGCTGGCGTTGTTGCGTTCGCCTCGTCGTACTAAAAAGTACTGCCTTCGACTCCGCGCCTAGCCAGCACTATTTTGCGTAAGTCCTATGATTAACTGTGAATGCTCAAAAATAAATGAGGCTGACTACAAACTCATCATTATGAGCCTGTCGCGAAAGTCAAAAGTATGCCTTGCGCAACCGACTCTTGTGACCGAGAAGTATCTCATACCCGTCAGTCAAACTCGTTGTCGCTTCAAAAAAAATTTAAGCGACAACAGTGTATCGAACCTATTCTTACGCAACTTTTTTTAAAAAAACAGTGAAAGTTATTCCGGTACTGAACCTAGGATAAAATCACCAGCGTGCTTGAAGATTTGAATGAAAGAAAAATGGTGACTGTTAAGTCGCTATGAGAAAAAGTCAAAACCCCTCAACGCCGAAACGCCGAGGCGCAGAGGAGCGCAGAGATTTCCTCCGATTTTCTCCGCGTCTCGGCGTTGAGGGGTTTTCGTTTTTTGAAGAGTTATCATAGCGGCTGAATAGTCACGAAAAATAAAACAAAACAGTAGCGAGCAAATTGCAAGTGGGCGAAATCAAGGCCTAGAGTGATGAAATACTAGGCATGTGTTGATTTTTATTGATTTGCTGTGCGATACTTGGCCGCAAGCAGTTGAAAATCCCATTCACGAAAACCTTCGTGGAGCCAAATGAAAATCTACAAAACGATTTGGTATGGATGTCATTGGTTTAAATCGGGCTAAATTTTAATGAATCCTATGCTCAATGCACGACCAGCTCGCGAGCGACTGCTAGAACAGATTCGCGCCGATAAGAGTTTGCCGACTCTAGGGATTGCCATCGCCAAGGTAGTACAAATGACCTCTTCAGGCGAGGGTTCGGTGGCTGATCTGACTCATTTCATCTTGTCTGACGTCGCGTTAACACAAAAAATCTTACGTCTGTCAAACACCATCTCCTACCGCACACTCAATGGCACTACGGTTACCACCATTTCAAGAGCAATATTTCTACTCGGCTTTGATACCATCAAGGCGAATGCGCTAGCGGGTCTTTTAGTCGACGGCTTCAAGGACGCAAACCAAGCACAAGCGGTCAGACAAGAATTAGTCAAAGCATTGTGCGCAAGTGTTTGTGCTCGTGAAATTGCACGTCGCTCTCGCCATCCCAATAATGAAGAAGCTGCCGTCGCCGCCCTATTTAAGAATATTGGACGAGTTTTAGTTGCCTCATTTGACCACCACCTGTATGACAAAATTCAAGTGCAAAGTGCCGCAACACCTGCGCAATCAATGGAAGTTTGCACTCAACTTCTCGGCTGTAGCTTTGAGCGATTTGGAGAAGTCGTGCTGCATGACTGGAAAATCCCCGCAAGTATTATTAACGCATTACAAACAACCCATGGCGATCAGAAAAAAACCAATGTTGCCAGTGATTGGGTCAAACAAGCAGCCAGTTTTAGTGATAGCTTGGCGTCTATTTTGGTCAATCCCGATCCAAATCCATCACCGAGTTCGACCGCAGAGCGTTGCAAGGTACTAGTCAAACGCTTCGGCACTGCGCTCGAATTTGATGCAGGTGAATTGCAGCATATATTGAAAAGCGTCGATACTGAAGCACGTCAATTGGCAACCACACTTGATGTTGCCTTGGCGCCGATCTCAACAGGGACGCCGAGCTTACCAGTAAAAGACGCGGATATTTTCAACGAGTTTATGTTAACCAGCTTTAACTCACAGCAGCTAGAAGCAGGTGCCCGACACGCTAGTGGTAAGCCTATGAATGCCCGCGATTTGCTTTTGGCAGGGGTGCAAGATACCACACAAATGCTAGGGTCTAACCAGGTGAAGTTGAGTGACCTGATCTTGCTGGTACTTGAGACATTGTATGGTGCTATGGGTTTTCGCTTTGCAACGGTTTGTCTGCGGGACCTGCAATCGAGCAAGTTTACCGCCAGGATTGCTGTTGGCGAAAAGTATGTCGAACGGCAGCGTGGATTTCAATTTTCCGCACAAAATGACAACACGATATTCCATTTAGCGATGAGTAATAACGTGGACTTGATGATCGCTGATGCCGGCAACCCGAAAGTCCAGAGCATACTTCCGCCTTGGCACAAACAACTATTACCTGATACGCGTAGTTTCATTATTTTGCCCTTGGTCATCGATCAAAAGCCACTCGGTTTGTTTTATGCAGACCGCGCTGTCAGGGCAGACGAAGGTGTGCCAGCAGATGAAACGGCGCTCATTAAAACCTTAAAAGGACAACTAATGAGCGCCATGGCTAAACGCTAGAATTGTGCGCAGACGCTTGGCAGCCATTCGCTACACGCTGTATTTACACTCGTAAACCACACCATTTTCCAATGTTGTTCATAGCCACGTATCCACCCGCAACCGATGCTTGAAACTTCGAATATGTCGCAACATGCATATAAGTCGATCACATATTGCCTATTCAAATTATTTTAGGGGAAACAAACTATCTCTGTCCAGGCACCCCTGTTGACCCATCTCGATGCGGATCGACAATTTTCGTACCAGGCACGCCGGGTGTTCCATTCGGTGTGGATCTTTCTGGCTCAACGATTGGGCCAGTTCGACCGGACTGACCAATTGGAACACAGGCACATATTGGCGCAATCTTTTTCACATCTTCACCCCGATACCAGCAACTATATTCTGTTCCAGTTGGACATTTAGGTCCTGCAAACGACGCTGTTACTGTGCACCCAAAACTTAGACCAGTTGCAGCAATAAATAAAACCAATTTCTTATTCATAGGTATTTCCTTTAAATATAGGCATTATAAAAGAAACATGTTGCCCAATTATGTTTCCATCCAAAAAAATAAACGAAGCGGTCGAGCACTAAATAATTGCTACGCATTCTTCACAGAACTTACCCAAAATTGCGCAGGTTATGCGCGCAGCCTCACGTAATGCTTTGTACGACAAGGCGAACACAGCAACGTCAGCATCTGTTTTACGCAAGTCCGACTTCAGTACAACACACATTTTCTAAAATTAAAAACAGAGGGAGTTCAGC
>JAIELM010000111.1 GCA_019752975.1 Undibacterium sp.
TTTTTGCGCTTGTGGGGTAATCATAGACTGACAATCTTGTAGTACTTCACTTAAAAAAACTGCTTCATTCGACATACTGACTTTACCCGACTCTATCATCGCTAAATCGAGAATTTCATTAATCAAGCGCAGCAAATACCAGCCCGCTTGAAGGATCTGATCGATAGACATTTTTTGCCGTTCGCTGGGCGCCGGAACATCAGACGCCATTAACTGTGCAAAACCCAGCACAGCATTTAACGGAGTTCTTAATTCATGGCTCATACTCGACAAAAATTCTGATTTCGCCAAATTCGCTTTTTCCGCGGCCGCCTTGGCCAATTCGAGTTCTACATTACTTTCTTGTATCCTATATTCAAATTGCTTTCTATCCGTCACATCACGCACCGATGCAAAGACACCTTGAAGTTTTCTATCTCTATCATGAAAGGTCACGGCGTTATAGGACACCACAGTTTGTTTACCGTCTCTCGCGTGGGCAATAAGTTCGTAATTAGTTACCTTCCCTTCACGCAGCACATTGATAATCGCGGCCTCGGCGCGTTTTTCATCGGTAAAATAACTCTTAAACGGTGCGCCGATCAATTCATCGCGAGTGCATGCGGTAAGCGCCTCCATTTGCTGATTGACGTCGCTGATAATTCCACGCGCATCGGTAGTCATTAGCGCGTCAATATTGGACTCAATCAGCGAGCGAGTGTAAAACTGTTGGTCGCGCAGTCGTTGATCTAATAAGGCTTGTTCCGCTTCGACTTGCTTACGAATAGTATTGTCGGTGCCGATTAATAAGTAGCCAATAATTTTTTCGTCGGTATCACGTAAAGGCGAAACCGAAACAATGGCAGGAAAACGACTGCTATCTTTACGGATGTAGGTGAGTTCATAAATATCTTCAATTCCGCGAGAAGCTTTAAACACCAACGCATCAAACCCCACCGTGATGCTGGTATTAAATTCCGCACTCAAAGCAGCGGCACGCGCCACCACCTCTTGTGCATCGGAGATCTCATTTGGTGCAATTTTATTGACCACGTCAGCCGCGGCATAACCCAACATATGTTCGGCACCAACATTAAAGAATTGAATCACGCCATGAGCATCCGTCGCAATCATAGAAAAATTCGCGCTGTTAAAGATAGCGCTCTGCAAAGCATCCATTTGCAAAAAAACCTCTTGCACTTCTTTAGTGGTCTTTTCTTCTTCCATGCGCCCTAAATTAATACGTCTTAGACGATAGCTCCAAAGGATCAAAAACACCAATAAGAATCCCACACTAGCAAACACAATCTTGATGCGATAAGAGGCTTTTTGTTGCTGCTGCAAGAGCAAATTTTGTTCATCGCGACTGGCTTCGACAAAAATATTTTGCACTTGCGCGATCGCGGCGCGACTATCATTAAACAAGTCATGTGCTACTTTCACACCTTCTTTTTCAAAAATCGCTTGATTGGTGCGCATCATCGTCAGGCGCTGATTGAGCGCCTCTTGCAACTGAACTAAACGTGCCTGCTGCTTTGGGCTATCTTGGGTCAAGATCGTCAGTTGCTGAATATCGTTTTTCATCTCTAGCAATAGCTGATCACGACTCTGTAAAAAACGATGGTCATGACTTAGAAAATACGCCCATTGTTTATTTTCAACTAAAATAAATTTCGACTTTAATGCCTGTAAATTATCCATCACAGCACGGGTATGCTCAACTGAATTAGCCATGTTAAACGGCACTGCGATATTCCACGCAATCCCTCCTATCATGAGCAAGGCAACGATAGTGATACCAAAGCCAACTAAGATCAGGCGTGTAACTAAAGCTGTTGAAACTGTCGACACTGTAGAAGTCGTTTTCATATGCGTCCAAACATAGTTTGCTTACTTTGAAATTGCACTTGGCGTGGTTTTACATCATCCAATAAGCGCGCGAATTCTTTTTTCACCACCCCATAACATTCACAGACATGCTGTTCTAAACCGGCTCTGTCCTTCAACGTGATATGCCCTCGCCGGTACGAGATTAGTCCGTTTTGTTGTAAGCGTCCCGCCGCTTCGGTCACACCTTCACGCCGCACTCCTAGCATTTGCGCTATCAACTCTTGGGTAATGGTCAGCTCACGATTAGGAATTCGATCTGCAGTCAGCAGCAACCAACGGCACAATTGCTGCTCGACGGAATGATGGCGATTACAGACCGCCGTTTGTGCAGTCTGAGTTAGTAGTGCTTGGGTATAGCGCAACAACAACCTAAGAACCGGCCCAGCGCGATTAAACTCTTCCATTAGTACCCCAGCTTTTAAGCGATATCCATGACCGCCCATATGGACGACAGCACGACTAGGTGTGGTATGACCTCCCATAAAAAGCGCAATACCCACTACGCCCTCATTGCCCACTCCAGCGATTTCGGAGGAACTACCATCTTCCAATAAATAGTGAAGTGAAATGATCGCCGTGGTGGGGAAAAAAACATGCTCCATCCTTCCACCAGATTCATACAAGACATCACCTAACAGCATGGGGACACATTCTAAGTGTGGCGCTAGACGCTCAAACTCTGCATCTAATAAAGCCGCCAACAAATGGTTTTGATTTGGGTCATGCAAGCTACTCATGCAGGTTTCCTGCTTTCATAAAATTGGATTACTTCTTATTGCTCGTTATTGCTCGTTATTGCTCGGCATTGCTTCATTGAGGCGTGATTTAGTACCTGTGTTATACAGCATAAAGCTTTATCCATCGTTTTTATGTTCGTTAGCGTACAGACCCGATTTTTTGTCTATTGCATTCTACGGCCATCGCACAGCTTATTTACTGGCGAAGCAAGTCACCTTTTTAATGACTCATTTACTCAACCAGAAAGCCATCATGAAAACTTCTAAAATATTTCCAGCCATTTTCGCCGCTACTATCGGTCTAACACTTGTCGGCACCGTAGCCGGTTGTGCCTCCACCCAGACTCGTGAAAGCACCGGGCAATACATAGACGACAGTGTCATCACTACCTCCGTCAAAGCGGCGATTTTGAATGAACCCACACTTAAAGTAACTGAAATTAATGTGGAAACATTTAAGGGCATAGTCCAACTTTCAGGGTTCGTCCGCTCACAAGACAATATTGCCACCGCAATGAGCGTAGCGAGGAATGTCAAAGGCGTGCAATCAGTTAAAAACGATATGCGTTTGAAGTAAGCGCCATCCTCAACCACAAAAGGAGAACTATCATGCTCTATACCATCGCCCTCGTTTTACTCATACTTTGGTTACTAGGCATCGTCTCAGCGTATACCATAGGCGGATTCATCCACATCTTATTGGTCGTCGCGCTGGTGGTCATCTTGCTGCGAGTGATACAAGGGCGGAAGCTGTAAATTAGCCCTCACTCAGGCGATTCAGATAAGATTGCTGAACGAAAAAAGTAATTCCCTTATCCCCTTTTTCAAAAGGGGCTAGGGCAGTCTTTGCTCATCTACCCCGATGTTGGCGGTGATCACAGTAAGGCCTAGTGTCTCCGTGGTTCGTAGGAAGAGATGTATGCCTGTAGCGAACATTCTAAAAATAGGTAGACCAGAGACTTGAGCTTGATCCCGCATTTTTACTTTGCATCTCTAGCTGCTGTATAAAACGCTGCAAATTTAATTCACCGGGATTTTTTTGTAACGCAGTCAGCATGATGCTTAAGCAAAAACCCATGAAAATCACTGCCAACTTAGGTAGGGAATTGGAGGATTTAAACTCCTCCAATTCAAGCTACTTCTTCAAGCTCAACTTATTAATCACTGACTGTGCGCCCTCTACTTTACTCGCCACATCCGTAGCATGCTCTATCTGCATTTGATTATTCACAAAGCCGCTTAACTGTACGTCACCCTTATTACTCACAACAGAAATATCAAAACTTTTGATAGTTGCGTCCGCCAACAAGGCAGATTTAACGCGGGTGGTGAGTACGGTATCGTCAATCTGTACCCCGACAGACGAAGGCGTCGCCTTTAGCATCAACTTATTATCGATTTTTTTCACCCCATCCACTGCTCGTGCTAAAGCGATACTGTGATCGATTTGCGTTTGTGTATCAACGAAGCCGCTTAGCATCACTTCACCTTTACGCACCTCCACTTTAATGTCATAGGATTTCACGTCCGCAGAAGCTAAAAATGCGGTGGAAACTTTAGAGCTGATGACGATGTCATCAATTTGATTACCCACAGTGATATTCGGCGGACTAGTTCCGACTTCAGCGGACTTATTGCAGCCACTCAAAAGAGTCAGAAATAATGTCGCA
>JAIELM010000175.1 GCA_019752975.1 Undibacterium sp.
AAAGGAAGCACCAGATGATCCTATTTATGCTGCGCTCGTTGATAGGAGTAAAGCGATCTATGCGCGCTTTGCTACCAAGTATCCTAAGTTGGAGCCTGCTTTGCGTGAATTGAGTAGTATGTTGGAACAGATGGGGGTATAGGATCTGCCTCACTGAGGTTACTGAGTTTATTTGGAACGAATATTTTTTGAAAGTAGGGTATGAAAAAAGGACGCCGTAGCGTCCTTTTTTGACTAAATTACCGCTTACTGAACCAGGTTTTTCTGTTCAAAGCTTATTTGATTACAGCCTGTTTGATCAAGGTCTGTTGATAAGCACGGATCTTTTCCTGTACTAAGCCATCGCCCACTTGTTGCTTGACTTCTTCCAGTGCCGGGAATTTCAATGGGCGGGTGTCGTCGAGTTTGATGATATGAAAACCAGCGTTGGTTTTTACCGGTGTTTCAGTGAACTGACCTTTTTTCAATGCCGCTAGTGCAGTAGCAAATTCTGGTGGTACGTTAGCTTGACTTATCCAATCCAAATCGCCACCTTTGCCTGCAGAGCCTTGATCTTTAGAGGCCTTTGCTAATTCTTCAAACTTGGCACCAGCTTTGAGCTTAGAGATCGCCGCTTTAGCGTCGTCTTCTTTGTCAAACAAAATATGGTAAGGATGGTATTCGTTTTCACCATTTTGTGCTTTGGCGGTTTCATAAGCTGCTTTGATATCAGCGTCAGAAATCGGGTTTTTTTCGATATGTGCCTTCATCAAGGACTGCACCAAAATTTGTTGGCGTGCCATTTCGATTTGCAATTTAACGTCTTCATTTTTAGAGAAGCCTGCTTTTTCAGCTGCTTGCAATAATACTTCAGTGCCGACCAAGCGTTCTTTGATCATGGCACGCAGTTCTGGCGTGTCTTTTTGACCTTGAGCTTTGGCTTGCTTGAGATAGGGTTCTTGCTTAGAGGCAGGAATGCCTTTGCCATTGACCGTCGCAATATTTTGCGCCATAGCGGGGAGTGCGGTTACCAATAGTGCAACCAGCAAATGAGCAGGTTTAAAAGTCATTATTAATTCCTAAAATAACAAAATAAAACAAAATGGTTAAAAAATATCAGGACTTATGCAAAACTGCCCCATCTGATTGAGTCAACTAAAATCGTATAGTGTACGACAAGGTGACACAAAAGATGTTGAGGCGGTTTTGCGTAGATCCCCAAGGTTTTAAATCGGTGCTTCGGAGGGAGTTAATGCCTGGACCACGAGTGCGTGAATTTCCGATTGCATTAAATCGCCAACGGCATCATACACTAGTCGGTGCCGAGAAATGCGATTTAGTCCAGCAAATTTTTCACTCACGATTGTGACGCTATAATGACCGCCGCCAGAAGCAGCGCCAGCATGCCCTTTGTGCGCTGCGGAATCATCTTGTAAGCGACATAGTTGCGGTTGAAAAGCCTCTTCTAGGCATTGTTGGATACGTTCAAAACGGGTGTTCATATTGGATCTTCTAGATATTTTGCGAGGAAGAAACTTTGACCGATAATAAATACCGGTAAGGCGGCTAGTGAGTACATTTTAAAATTCACCCATGTATCTTGTGAGAAATGGAAAGCAACGTAGTAGTTGGCTGATCCCATTACGCAATAAAACGCTACCCAAGCTAAGCTGAGTTTTGCCCATACTTCATCCGGCATGGTGACTTGACTACCCATTGCGGTTTTTAAGATGTTTTTCTTAAAAACATATTCGCTTAATAAGAAGCTGGCCGCAAAACACCAATAAATGATGGTTGGTTTGAGTTTGATGAAGTCGGGGTTTTGGAAATAAATGGTGGCGCCGCCAAATACGGTAATGATGAAGAAGGAAATCCATAACATGACTTCGACTTTTTTACGTTTTAACAGTACGTAAGCGATTTGCATCGTCGAGGCGACGATCGCCAAACCAGTGGCCAATAATATGGGTGCCAACGCTAAGCTGACATTGTGTCCGGTAGTGAATTGAGAAAATAATTGATTGGCTAAACCTTGCGATTCTGGGGCAAATTTTTCCGCTATACGATAGGCGATGAAAAAGAAAATCACTGGAAATACATCAAATAAAAATTTCGTCATAGGTTTTTGGCTGTAAATTGTAGTGAGGCTGAATTAATGCAATACCGCATGCGTGTTGGCGGCGGTCCATCGGGAAAAACGTGTCCTAAGTGCGCATCGCAGATATTACACACAATTTCTATTCGCGTCATGCCATGCGTGTGATCAGGAATTTCCAAAACATAATCTGGATTGATCGCCTTAAAATAACTAGGCCACCCACAGCCAGAATCAAACTTTGCATCCGATTCAAATAAGGGCGTATTGCAACACACACAGATATAGGTGCCAACTTCGTGATGATCCCAGAACTTGCCGGAAAAAGCCCGTTCGGTATCGGCGTGGCGCGTCACTTGATATTGAATATCGCTTAATTGGGCGCGCCATTCGGCATCGGTTTTTTTAACTTTTGGCATTTTATTTGACATTTTATTTTCCTATGAAGAACAGCTCACCGACAGGCGACTTGCCCACTCTGGTGGTAAGGCGGCATAACGTTCATTTTCTTCTTGTTCGTCGAAAGGGTGTTCTAAAACTTTCAATAATTTCGCTATTTCTGAAAAATCTTTCTGCTCTGCCGCAGCTATCGCTTGCTGAGCAAGGTAATTGCGTAAAATATACTTGGGATTGACTTGCTTCATTTGTGCGTGCCGCTGAGTATCCACTGAGTTCTCTTGGGCTAACCTTGTTCGGTAGTGCACTAACCAAGCATCCAACTGAGCTCGGTTGATGAATAGATCGCGTAGCACTTCATCTTTACAGGGGTCGCGGTGTTCAAGCTGGCTTAAATATCTAAATGCGAGCGTGAAGTCAGTTTGTCCAAGTGCCATGATACTAAAAAAATCATCAAACAAGTGGGTATCCCCATCCTGCACTGTGATTAAACCAAATTTGCTGCGTAGCTTATGTTGATAACTTTGTTCAAAGCGCGGCACGTAGCAAGACAGTGCTTCTTGGGTAGCTTCTACGCTACCAATTAAGGGTAATAGGGCTTGGGCGAGCGCATGACAATTCCACTGGCCGATACGTGGTTGCATATGAAAGGCATAGCGCCCTTGATCGTCGCTGTGATTGCAAACATGTTCGGGATCAAAACCATCCATGAAACCGAAGGGGCCATAATCTAAGGTCAATCCAAGGATGGACATATTGTCGGTATTCATGACGCCATGCATGAAGCCTACAGCTTGCCAGCACGCCATTAAATCGGCCGTAGACTCCACCACCGTTCGTAGTAATGCTTGGTAGGGGTGTTCATTGTTTTGTAGGTGCGGATAATAGTTGTTGATGACGAAGTCGGCTAACATTTGCAATTCTTGGCTTTGACCTTGATAGTACCAGTGCTCGAAGGAACCGAAGCGGATAAAACTTTTTGCGGTGCGTGTCACGATCGCCATTTTCTCTGGCTGTTCACGCATGACATATTGATCTGATCCAGTAATACACAGCGCTCGGGAAGTAGCGATTCCCAGCGCCGCCATGGCTTCAGAACATAAAAATTCGCGTACTGAGGAGCGCAACACAGCGCGCCCATCGCCCATGCGGGAGTAGGGCGTTATACCAGCACCCTTAAGTTGAATTTCTAAGCGCCCACTTTGATCACTAAGCGGCAGATCACCCAGTAGCAGCGCGCGTCCATCACCTAATTGACCCGCCCACACACCAAATTGATGTCCTGAATAGACTGCTGCGAGAGTCTCGCTGTTAACAGCTTTTTGCTTGCCGCTAAAAATGTCACAAAAACTTGGCGAGCGGACTTGTTCAACGGTGAATCCTAAGTCATTGGCCATACTGTCACTATGAGCGATGAGATAGGGTGCGTTGATGGTGCTGGCCTGCACAGCCGAATAAAACCTTGTACCTAGCCTGGCAAAGTTGTTTTGGAAGGCGAGTGTTTGAGCTAAATCTATGGAAGATGAAGGCATGAAGGCGAGCGGTTACGCGTCTGTATGTTGGAGGCGCTATTGTAACCCTTGTCACTGAATTGAGTTTGCCTTCACTATCTTCACGTTGTCGTGTCAGGCGGGGCTAGGGTACAGCCTTAACGGTGCACCCTAGGGAATCCATGCTTTATTTATGCTTATTGTTGTGCTCGTTGTTGTGCTCGTCGTTGTGCTCGTCGTTGGGTGTAAGTTCGCGCTTTACGATAGGCGTTCAACCACTTTGCAACCGTCAA
>JAIELM010000510.1 GCA_019752975.1 Undibacterium sp.
ATTCCTGCGCCGCCAGCGCTAATCGAATTGTTCGATGAGTTCGAGTAATGTTTATCGTCGGTATTCGTGAACGAAAATTTCGTCCATGAATTCGATTTTGCGAAACTTGCGGGCACTAGGGTGGTCGCGTGGAAATCACAATTGGTAAATAGACCCCTTATTTTTGAGCTTTCAAAGACATCTTTGTATTGTGCTTTAAGGATCGTTAAGTCTCGACTCATTAGTTGATCCATTCGTGCGGCGATACCTTCATACTCTAATTTGTAGCCATTAGTAATCCAGTCTTTCATTTTAAATGCTACTTTACTCTCTAAAATCTTGGCATTTAAAGCGAAATTATGAATCGCGGCGGGTGACGATCCCGTGAGTGCATCGATTCTCGCTGAATTGAATTCCAAGGCGGCGTCTTGCCATGCACTCATTTTTTCAAAATACGCGTTGACTAGAGGACTCGCCTCGGTGACCCAGGTTTTATCGTCGGTGAGCAAGTCAACTTTTTCTCGTTTAACTTGTAATAGCTCTCTAAATTTCGTAATTTTTGCAACTTCATCATCCGATAATGGTGTGTCGGCGACTTGGCTAAAGGCCAGCGTTTCTCCATAAACATCTGAAAGCGTGCCGTTATTATTTTTGATGTTGAGTCGTGCATTGCTATCATCAATGCCGGATGTGTCCGGTACGATGTCAACTAGCCTTGCGAGCTGTTCGGCCTGAAGGTACATTTTGTTCGTATCCGAGGCTAAGGCTTGACTGAGTTCTGTATCGCTTAGTACTTTTTCCGTTTGTGTGCCATCCGGATTGGTGATGACTTGTGGCTTATAAACGCCTGAGATACCTTGGGATAGAAAATCGAAATCTTCTGCTTCAAACGGAATTCCAGGTGAGCACCAGGTGAGGAAATTGCTGTCCGATTTAGGTGCTACTTTACCGTCGCCATTGCAGAGAACATCAATGATTTTTGCCATCACGTTGACCATCAGATCATCGGGTATAAATTTTTCATTTGCCATAATTTACTTTCATTGGATTTGCCTACACAATTTTTGATTTTCGTAATTCGCCCTGACAGCGTTGCAATGCAGTTTTTTTTAGCGACTCTCCACGTGCATGCTTATCGTGGTCTTCCTGATCTGAAAATTCGAAACTATAAAACTTCAAAAACATATTTAAGTTATAATTAATATTAATTCAGTGTAGTAATTACCGGAATAGTCCAAATGGACTGCTTAGCTTCTTTCACAACATGTGCGTTATTGCGCCGCTGGCGACGTTGTGTTCGCCTTGCCGACCATTTGTACTGTCTGCGGCGCTAGTCCTAGCCAGCGCAATTCTGCGTAAGTCCTTTAGATAACGACAATTAAATAATGGCAATTATTTTAATTATTGATGACCATGCGCTATTTCGAACTGGGCTTTCCGAAGTTCTCAAGATGAACTTGAATGCAGTACAAATCTTAGAATCTGGATCGGTTCGTGATGCTCTGAGTCTGGACTCAGATGTGCCTGCTTTGATTATTCTGGATATCATGTTGAATGGCCTTAACGGATTAGACGGGATGAGCCTATTGAAAAAAAAATGGCCTAACGTCCCTATCCTCATTCTGTCATCCGATGGCTCAAGCCTGACGCAACAATCTGCAATGCAGCGTGGTGCGATGGCATACTTACATAAAGGAAGCGCTACAGACAAAATCATAACGATTATTCAGCGTGCACTGAAGGGTGAGATTGTGATTGAGGCTCTCTTATCCTTCGACAGAAATTTACACATCAATGGTTTGAAAGCTTCTCCGCCTGATCATTTGACAGCACGACAAATTGAGGTCTTAGATTTACTCTGCACGGGTCTGAGTAATAAATTAATTGCGCGCAAGTTATGTTGCTCTGACAATACAGTACGAGGTCACGTACAAGCGATTCTGCAATTTTTACAAGTTTCTACCCGCAGCGAAGCGATGTACGCGGCGCGTCAGCAAGGGTTGGTTGCGTAATGATGCGCGTCTGGCCTTTCGCCAGTGAAGAAAATCGGGTTTTACTCGATCAGAGCAAATTAGTCATCAAGAGCGCAAACAGTCGTTTTTTGCCGTCATTGTTTGCATTTACTCTCCTTTATTTTTTGGTACTAAACGCAAAAAATAGCTTCTTACTAAGCGCATGGTTTTGTTGTACTTTGATCGTCATTACATACAGCCGCTATTTAATTCGCCGTAGCTTACGACGAGGCATTGAACTGTCAGAGGCTAGCCGATTAGCATGGCGAATTATCGTTAGCAATCTGCTTTTTAGTTTGCATTGGTCTAGCTTTTTGTGGATCACACTAGACAGCTTAAACCCTTTCAATATCTACCTTGCTCTTGTCTCAAATGCCGTGTTGATGGCGCTCTACTTAAACATCACTCCCCCGGTTCTGTTTGCATATATTGTTCAATGTGTTATCGCACAGTTTGCCTTAAGCCTCAAATTGGAATTGTTAGGGCCGCCATACTCTAAAAATACTTGGCTGTTCTGCTTTTTGGGAGTGGGATTTTTTGTGATGCTGGCGTGCAAGCAATACAGCTCGACCAAGAAGAGTATTCAACTGGAATTGGAAAAGCAGGATTTGATCCTTAAATTAGAGCTGCAAAGTGAAAAACTTCGTCAAGCACAATGCCTAGCAGAAGATGCTAATCAAGCTAAAACACGATTTTTAGCAGCAGCAAGTCACGATATACGTCAACCGATACACGCACTTGGACTCTTCCTCGAGGTGCTCCGACATAGTTCTTTGTCACCTCACCAAACGGATATGCTGAAAAATGCGCATTCGGCATTCAATGCCAGTACCGAAATGCTCGATACTTTGCTCGACTTTTCTCGTTTAGAGTCTGGAGTCGTGGAAATAAAACAAAGCGTGTTCTATCTTCAGTCACTATTAAATAAATTAGAGTCAGAATTTGAACCACAAGCCACGAAAAAGGGTCTGGTTTTCAGAATGCGCGAGTCCGATATATTGATTTATTCTGACCCATTTCTGTTAGAGCTCATTTTGCGCAATCTACTTGGGAATGCGATTCGCTACACAGAACGCGGCGGAATTTTTGTATGTTGCCGCAGACGTGGTGATTACCTGTCACTCGAAATATGGGACACGGGAATTGGGATTCCTGTAAAACATCAAGCGGATATTTTTCGAGAATTCTATCGTCTGCAACACTCTCGCTCAGAGCAACGAAGGGGCTTGGGTTTGGGATTGGCGATCGCGCAAGGTTTTGCGAGGACATTGGAGCATCAAATTAGTGTCAATTCCCGAATTAATCGTGGTAGCGTGTTCCGTATCCTCATTGCGAACACTGATAAAAACCAGCAAGCCACCTATTTACCTGCACAAACGCATACGTTCACTCCTTTAGCTTGCAAAATTTTGTTGATTGACGACGATCAGGCAATACGTGCAGGAATGCAAGAACTGCTGCGTCTTTGGAAATGTGATTGCGATGCTGTCGCATCTATCGACGACGCTCTTTCCGCTGCACACATTTCTTCTCCTGATCTGATTATCAGCGATTATTGTTTGAATGAGCCAGGCAACGGGGTTGAAGCGATTCAGCTATTGCGTGAACGTGTGGGTAGGGTCATTCCTGCGATTGTTCTATCGGGAGATGCCGCGCCTGAGCAATTCACGAGAGCGCGAATGAACGACATCCTTTTTTTAAGCAAACCGATTAGTCCGATCATATTGCATCAAAGTGTGATGAATTTATTTGAGGCACGCCAACTAAACCAATCGGCCATGCAGGTCGAAACGAAGGATGCTTAAAAAAGAAGTTTAGTAAGAAGCTTCCAAAGAAGCGCCAACAATACGCCTACACTATTTTTTCAGAACTATCCCAAGGTTCAAATATCGCGTCCTGGAGCACAACTCTTTTTTCGGGGCAGTGGTGATAGCCATGGCGCCAATGCGGAATTTTTCATTTGCTAATTGTAGGCGTCACACCGTACCACCTAGAATTTACCCTTGAATTGAATTGGCAGCGCGCAGAGGCAGCAGTTCGTCGATGCGACTGAATGGGACGATTTGACTTTTGACGATTACCAAGTGTCCTATTGTGCGCAATCCGCATTTGTGCCGGGCAAAATAGTATTCGGTATTTTCGGGCTAAAGCACTTTGGCGACAGTAGCATTACACTCGACTATCTATCTCGACGTTGGCTGGTAAAGAATAACTAAGTTTCAATCGCTCGAGCGGAAACCATTGATGCTCTAG
>JAIELM010000229.1 GCA_019752975.1 Undibacterium sp.
TTCTTGGTTTTTCTCTGTGCCTCTTTGCCTCTGTGTTGAGGGGTTTAAATTGTAGTAATTATGCAGCCCCCTATGTAAGCCGTCTTTCCCGCAGGTTTTTAGTGGGAATCCAGCGACTTTTGTTCGGCAACGAACCTCACTGGATTTCCGATTAAACCCGAGTGAATGACATAAAATAGGGTGGAGTACTTTGAAATTTCAACTTCGTCATAGAGGGTCGAATAATGACGAATTGTATTAAGGATGAAATATCATGGCAGGAATTTTAGAAACAAACTTAACGTCACTCCCTTTTTTACACCGTGGAAAAGTACGTGATCTTTACGCTGTAGGCGACGATATGCTGCTAGTAGTGCAGACCGATCGTCTATCTGCTTTTGACGTGATTCTTGACGATCCGATTCCTAATAAAGGGAAAATCCTTACTTCTATGTCAAATTTCTGGTTTAAGAAATTCGGACACTTAATGCCAAATCACATGACCGATATTGATCCATGTTCTTTGGTCTCACCTGAAGAGCGTAGCCAAGTTGAAGGTCGCGCCATCGTCGTGAAAAAATTTGTCCCCTTGGGTATAGAAGCCATCGTGCGTGGTTATATCATCGGTTCGGGTTGGAAAGACTATCAAAAAACCGGTGCTATCTGCGGCATTTCTTTGCCTGCGGGTTTGCAAGAAGGGCAGAAATTACCAACGACGATTTTCACACCTTCAACTAAAGCGCCGATGGGAGCGCATGACGAAAATATTTCGTATGAAGAAGCGGAGAAAATCGTTGGCGTTGACATCGCCAAACAGGTACGTGATGCAGCCATCAATCTCTATACGCAAGCGGCAGAATTTGCAGCGACTAAAGGTATTATCATCGCCGACACCAAGTTTGAATTTGGCCTAGACGCAGCGGGAACGGTGCATCTCATCGATGAAATATTAACGCCAGATTCATCCCGGTTTTGGCCAGCAGCTAGCTACAAAGTCGGCATGTCACCACCATCATTTGACAAGCAATTTGTGCGCGATTATTTAGAAACACAAGCTTGGAATAAAAAAGCCCCCGCGCCAGCTTTGCCGCTAGAAGTAGCACAAGTCACGTCAGATAAATATGCTGAGGCTTTGCGTTTACTGACCGAGTAGGTAACTAGTGAGCGTATCAAGACCAATCCTGTCTATCTCCTCAATTCCCCCTTTTTCGTAAGGGGGAATTGCCTTAATAAAATGAATCTCAGCTAATCTGAATAAAAGGCAAGGATAGACATTTTTAAGAGAAAATGTGTCTGTATGATTGTGCTCGTCAAGCTACTCGATTCATCTCCTTAGAGATCTCATCACCCATATCATCAACCCAACATCGGCAACACCATCATGACCACCCAAGAAGACCTAGCGCAGGCTGTCACTTTACTAGAACAAGGCAAGCTAGTCGCCTTTCCGACAGAGACCGTGTACGGCTTGGGTGCAGACGCGGAAAATCCGCAGGCGGTAGCTGCGATCTACACCGCTAAGGGCAGACCTCAAAACCATCCTGTCATCGTTCATATCGCGCCAGAAGCTGACATTAATTACTGGGTGCAAGGCTGCCCAGCAGAAGCGAAAATCTTGATCCAAGCATTCTGGCCAGGACCGTTAACCTTGATCCTAAAACGTGCCGCCCACATCCCAGATGCCGTCTCAGGCGGTCAAGATACGGTAGGCTTGCGTTGCCCCTCTCATCCAGTGGCGCAAGCGCTGCTAAGGGCTTTTAAACAAGGCCAAGGAGGATTGGCAGCACCATCAGCGAATAAGTTTGGGCACGTCAGTCCCACTACTGCGGCTCATGTGCAAGAAGAGTTTCGAGATGAAGCTTTGGTCGCGCAAATTGTAGACGGTGGTCAAAGCGAAGTCGGAATAGAATCGACCATCGTTGATCTCAGTCGCCTAGCCACCCATGGTGCGGTATTACTTCGTCCTGGGCATATCAGCCAAGAACAATTAGAGCAAGTGTTGGGAAGTAAAGTCGCTGCCCCCGATGTGAATGCACCACGTGCCTCTGGTACCTTGGAAGCACATTACGCACCAAGTACTCCGGTGGCTTTAGTCGCGGTAACTGAACTCGATTTAATCATCAGGCAGCTAGTGTTAGCTGGAAAAAAAGTCGCCCTCATGGCCTATCTGCCTCACCAACTCGCGCAGGTGGAAACGCTACAAGCGTGGCGGCAACTAGGTCAAGAACCAGTAAGTTATGCCCATGACCTGTATGCCGATTTGCGCGAATTAGATCATGTGATGGCGGATATTATTTTAGTAGAAGCCCTGCCAGAAAGTAGTGCGTGGCAAGGCGTAAGAGACCGATTACGGCGCGCTGCATTTGACTCGCAAGGTGTATTGCAGCGTATGCTGGGAGGGTAAGGTCTAGCGCTTTTTGGCATTCATTTGTGTTTATTTGTGTTTAACTTAGGCGATCACGCTCAACAGCTCTTCAACCCCATCTACTACCGCGTACGCCCCCTTAAAATCATAGTGACGACTCATCTCATTGCGCACCACAACACAACGTAAACCTGCGGCAAGAGCCGCTTGTAAGCCGCGTGGTGAATCTTCGACGACCAAACATTGTTCAGCGGCTAAATTGAGTTTGGCAAGGCCGAGTAAATAAGGATCGGGCGCCGGTTTGCTATTGACGTAATCTTCTTCCGTGACCACAAATTCAAAATGCTTGAGTAAATCCAATTGACCGTGAATCATGTGGAAATGATCGTGTCGGGAGCTGGTGACTATGCCCATGCGATTGTGTGGCGCTAGCGTTTGCAGTACATTTTCTATGCCTACAATGGCCAAGTTTTTTTCGCACTGTAATAGTTCGCTATAGCGTTCATTTCTATCGCTGCGCAGTGCCGCAATTTGGTTTTGATCTAGGCCGCGCTCAAGCAATAAATGCCAAGCACCGATGTTGTCGCACAAGTACCAATCAAAAAAATGCTGATGTGTGAGGGCGATGTCGAAGCGCGCAAATAATTCACGGTTAGCAGCGTAAAACAGGCCTTCAGTATCAACTAAAACCCCATCATTGTCCCAGAGTATTCCTTTGGTTTTCATTTTTCAGTTTTATTTATAAATCAGCTTCATCACAAAAATAAACGAGGCCAAGAACAAGGTCACTACGTTGGCAATAATAATCGGCCAAGCGCTGAGCATAATGCCGTAACTAAGCCAGCACATCACTCCGACCAACATCATGCTATACATCGCTAGGGACACTCCTTCAGCCCGCTTGCGTTGCCATGTGAGCCAAGCTTGTGGCACAAACGCGGTGGTCGTCAGAATGGCAGCAAGATATCCTACTAAATCAACGGCGGTGTTCACTGAGGTCATTTAAGGTATTGTCCGCCGTGATAAATTAAAGGCGCGTGAGGTGTAAAGTGACACTGCTCTACTTCGCCAACAAAAATCGTATGATCGCCCTCAGGGTAGCGGCTACGATTAAAACATTCAAACCAGGCCGACACGCCTTGTAAAATGGGTTGACCAGTGGCAGATAAAGTAAAATTGACCTCATGAAAACGGTTGTCGATTTTGCTGGCGAATTGTTTTGCTAGGTGTTGCTGATCATGTGCTAAGACATTCACGATGTAATGCGTGTTATCGGTAAAAATCGGCATACTCTGCGCACTGTTGCCTAAACTCCATAATACCAAAGGCGGATCAAGCGAGACGGCATTAAATGAGCTCGCAGTTAAGCCTAGAAAACTTCCATCTGGCAGACGTGTCGCAATCACGGTTACACCAGTGGCGAATTGTCCTAAACTTTGGCGAAAATGGCGGCTATCGAAGTTTGGCAGTAAGGCAGAGGTAGGCATTAAATTTCCTGTAACTGTTTTTTCGCTATTATCCCAGATTTTTCTCAACTACATCAGCGTGGTCAGCCTGTGTTAAACTTACGCCTTAATTTGCCCTAAATATATTTCCTAAGCACTTGATTTTTAAGATAATTTCTAAAAAGGCCTTAGTATGAAGAACGTAAAAAGCCTAAAATTCTGGATATTTGCACTTTACCTGCTGTGTTTTTCAGCCTATGCGATGCAGGAAGGCCGGTTTTTCCCAGAGGGCGTCAAGCGCGGCAAGTTAAGTATTACTGCCATGGGTGACTTAGTGATTGATGGGAAATTACGCCTTTCCTCGATGAGTTTAGTGGTCTTGGAGCGTGACAATAGCCTGGTTCAAATGGGCAGTTTTAACGCAAAAGATCTGGTGATTAATTAT
>JAIELM010000030.1 GCA_019752975.1 Undibacterium sp.
GTCTCAATGGCGGCACCATCTCATGAGGTGTATCTTCAGGGAGAACGATTCTTAAATGGTACATTGGGAGTTGAAAAAAACGAAGATGCGGCTATGGACTATTTTAAGGCTGCAACGAAAAAAGGCTATTTAAAAGGCGATATTGGTTTAGCTCAAATTTATCAAAATAAAGATTCAAAGCACTACGATCCTATATTGGCACATAAGCTCTTATTAGGCGCCGCGGAAGCTGGGATGCCCGAAGCGTGGTTCAAAGTAGCACTACATTTCGAAGAAGGAATTGGTGTAGACAGAGATCTAGAAAAGGCAACATATTGGTACACACGTGCCGCGAATTTTGGAAATCTTGCAGCCATGAATAATCTTGCGGTGAAATATATAAATGGGAGTGGCGTCAAACGTGACACCCAAAAAGCAATATCACTTTATGAAGCAGCAGCAAAAAAAGGCGAGACAATGGCTCAGAAAAATCTTGGAAAGATTTATCTTGAAGGTCATTTCGGTGTCAAAGCGGACCATAAAGTTGGAGTGCGGTGGATTAGCATGAGTGCCGAAGGCGAAAATGCGTGGGGACAGGAAGTGTACGCGGAGTTTTTTGAATTTGGAAAATATGGAATAGAAAAGAACTTGGAAATGGCTGAGTCTTGGTACCTAAAAGCAAAACAAAATGGAAACGCAAACGTGGAAGAGGCACTTTCACGTATTTGCGAGAAACTCAAGCGTTCTCACTGTGTGAAAATTGAAACCGTGGATACTTCTTTAAATCGCGGGGGAGTAAAAAATAGCGCAGCAAAATTGCACTGAATAGTCCATCGGTCATCATGATAATTCCTAATGAAAAATGTCGGCTTAGCGTTCAAACTCAATCTTAATTTTTCCAGATACTTGAGGGAAATTATTTTTCAGTTGAATTGATTAATGGTTTATTGTATGTTGAACCCAGATTTTCCATTTGGCGCACCTTCGGTGCTATTTGAGTGCTGACGGCGCATTTTTGGTCATTTTTCGTGCTCTTCGTTGCAAATAGCTCGCTATTTGCGCCTTATTCGTACAAAAACTGCCTCAAAAAGTGCATCCGTCATCACCTCAAATCCAAATGGAAATTCTGGGTTGAACCCAGATTTGAAGCCAAATAGGTTAAGTAGTTGGCCAGCGTCTATTTAAATTTGTGACACTTCAGCCGCTATGAGACCGAGCCAACGATGTTGATCTCTGAGGCGCAAAAGTTACGGAGAGAAATTGAGTATCTTCTTCTGCGATCTGTGTTCTAAGCGCAGTTGAATTTTATTGTTCTCATCTTGTTTGTAACGGTAATCTAATTCTTCGATTTCAGTTTTTTTGATGTTCGGCATTAAAATTATGGTCAAAGCAAAGAGGAGTCTCAGATGTCGCCAATTGCCTCAGAACTCACAATACAGTACGAAGTTCAGTGTTCTACCAAGGGTCTACGGTTATCTGAACTCATTAGTGCCTTAAGCCATGCCCTTGATATTACTGAGGGGCAGCCAGAGGGACATTGTTTGCGTTGCTGCTGGATAGGGATGCACATAGGCCGAGAACTTAAGCTTCCAGAAAGCCAGCTGTGGGACTTGTATTACACTCTGTTGCTGAAGGATTTAGGCTGTTCTAGTAATGCGGCACGTATTTGCGAATTGTATTTGACCGACGATTTGCAATTCAAGCGGGATTTTAAATCGGTAGGTGATAGCTTGCCGCAGGTGCTGCAATTTGTGTTGAAGCATACTGGTCTAAAAGCGGGATTGGCTGAGCGTTTTCGTAGCGTGCTGACGATATTAAGAGATGGTACGGAAATTGCGCACGAATTGATTGCGACAAGATGTCAGCGCGGTGCGGAGATTGCGCGTTTACTGCGTTTTTCTGAAGAAGTTGCGCAGGGCATTTATTGTCTGGACGAGCATTACAACGGAAAAGGTAAACCGGATGGTTTGCATGGTGCGAGCATCCCGATCTTTTCTAGGATCGCCTTGTTAGCGCAAGTAATCGATGTATTTCATACCGCTGATGGAGCACCAGCTGCAATGGCGGAGGTGGAGCAGAGAGCGGGGCAGTGGTTTGACCCTGATCTAGTCAGCGCCTTCGAACGCATTTCACAACAAGCCATTTTTTGGGAAACCTTGGCCTCACCTGAGCTTATGTCGGCTGTTCTGCAACTAGAACCCAAGAGTCATGAAGTTCCATTGGACGACGATTATTTAGATGATATTGCAGCCGCATTTGGTCAAGTGGTTGATTCTAAAAGCCCCTATACCAGCGGACATAGTGCGCGCGTTGCGCTTTATACTGACATGATTGCTGAGGCGATGGGGTTAGAGCCTGAGCGACGGCGATGGCTTAAACGGGGAGCCCTCTTGCATGATGTAGGCAAACTCGGCGTGAGTAATAGCGTACTAGATAAAGCTGGTAAGTTGGATATTTCCGAATGGGATGAGGTCAAAAAACATGCTGGATATACCGAGACTATTTTAGCGCGTATCGGTGCATTTTCGGAGTTGGCAAAAGTCGCAGGCGCCCATCATGAGCGATTAGATGGTGGTGGTTATCCCCGCGGCTTGCGAGGCGATGAAATCAGCCTAGAAACCCGTATCATTACTACCGCTGACATCTTTGACGCGATTACGGCAGAACGTCCGTATCGTGGTGCGATTCCGATTCCTCGCACTTTAGAAATGATGGCGGAGACCTTGCACACGGCAATTGATGAGCGTTGTTTTTTAGCTTTAAAATTGGCGATCGCGAAATTAGAGTCAAGCTAAAATGCGGTAAATCGAATAGGACAATTGCGCAGCTTAGTTTGGCGTAAATATGAACGTCGAAGAACATCGGAGTGCAGAACGATCTTCTGTTTGGGTTTGGCCGGACGTTTCTCGGTGGAGTTTCGTCGGCCATTACCCTATAGGATAATTGATTTATCTTTGTTCGAACTGCCTCCTATTATGGTCTTTTTCCTTTTCACTCTTTTCACTCTTAACCGGCGCTGAGGCTTTGCTTTCAGCTGGCGGTGTGGGACGAGGAACTTCTACTCGTGGCGCCTCCACTCTGGGCGTTTCCACTCTGGGCGTTTCCATGCGGCGGGTTTCCATTTTCGGACTCTCCATTCGTGGTGTTTCTATTCGCGGTGTTTCTACTCTAGGTGCTTCTATCCGTGTCTGTTGCGGCATTTCACGCTGAGTCGCCTGTGTGCGTTCATGGAAGCGTTCACCACGCTCACCACGCTCACCACGATCGCCACGCTCAAATGCGTTAGGACGATCAGACATGATTTCTCTTCTTTCCTGTGGACGCGGCATGGTCGGTGCAACTTGCTGCGTAGTGTTGGGAGTCGCCGTGCTGTTGCTAGGCATAGGAGTGGGGCTAAGCGTAGCGGGATTCACGCGTTCGCGGCGATTTTCAAAGCGTGGCTGATATACACCACCAGTTGATTCATCGGTTCTTTGGCTCACGGGAGGTGAGGTGGTGGCCTGAACATTTGATGGCGTGGCCAAGTTATTGGCATTGCCTGGCATAGTATTTCTCTGTTCTGGTCGACTTGGCATTGCGTTGTCCACTCTCGTCGCCGTAGCAGGGTCAATGCGATTTGACCTTGGATCTTCTGGGTGACGTGGCGCTGCTTCGGCACGTATTACAGCGCCCGGTTCGCGTCTATTTTTCACCGAGTATTCAGGGCGATTTGGGGTCGGCGTGATCATGCCATTGTTCACTGGTGCTTGGGAGGTATTTGCATTTCGGTAGTCTCGCTGATCTTGGCGCAAGGAAGAACGGTTATCTCCAAAACGGTTGCTGCGTTCTGGTGTTAATGCAGGCGCTTCCGTCGCTACGTGTAGTTGCCGTATCTGACCAGAAAGTACCGAATGTGATGCCGGGAACACATGCTCGCCCCGGGTGAAAGTCTGGGTAGAGACCGAGGTGACCGCATTTCTCACATCACGATTAACGTACACATTGTTATTGATGATCGTGGTATGGTTATTGACGATAGTTTGGTTCAGGTTTTGTAAATAGCGTGGATTATGTGGATAGAATGGGCGATAAATTTCGCGTGGTCCTAGTGGAAACCAAGAGATAGAACCACCTTGATGGCGAGAGTTAAGCGAAACACTCGCACTCAAACCACCATTGCCGAGGCCAATAAAGGCCACTAAGTGTGGTGCATAAACTGGGTGATAGTGGTGCTCGAATCGACCCGGTACCCAACCCCAACGGGCGCCGACAAAA
>JAIELM010000315.1 GCA_019752975.1 Undibacterium sp.
ATCACTCTTAGCCCCATGGGCATGTAGTTGTAGATGCCAGAACCGACTCGCTTGATCATCCCAGCTCGCATCATAAGTTGGTGACTGACGATCTCAGCGTCAGAAGGGGCTTCTTTTAAAGTAGATATAAAAAAACGTGAGGCGCGCATAACAATGATTCTTTTTAAAATAGGGGTTTGAGAACTTCGACGAAATGCCGTAAACCACATAAGGAGGATACGGTTTTTTGTGAAGTCCTAGGTTATAATCAACTCAATTTTAAAGGATAAGCTGGCTCATGCGCTCACTCTTTGCATTTTTTGATGATGGATTCGAGACTTAATTCGTTTTTTTAGTAAACACGCCCCGACCCTAGCCATTTTGACTGTCTTTTTCAGAAAAAAATCGCAGGTTTGTTAAAACGTGATGCGCTTTACTCAAAAAATTTCCTCTCCATCTTTGCAAAAACGAGATGCTGACCACAGAAAGTATTGAGGTCAATTATGCTCGATCGTGAAGGCTTTAGGCCTAACGTAGGCATTATTATGCTTAACGCCCAGAACGAAGTGTGGTGGGGAAAGCGGGTGCGCGAGCACTCTTGGCAATTCCCGCAGGGCGGAATTAAGTATGGTGAATCGCCTGAACAAGCCATGTTTCGTGAGTTAGAAGAAGAAACTGGGCTATTGCCAGAGCACGTCAAAGTCATCGGACGCACTCGCGATTGGCTGCGCTATGAAGTGCCAGATCATTTTATCAAACGTGAAATTCGTGGCCATTATCGTGGCCAAAAGCAAATCTGGTTCCTGCTGCGCATGGTAGGTCGAGATTGTGATGTCAACTTACGTGCCAGCACCCATCCAGAATTTGACGCTTGGCGTTGGCACAATTATTGGGTGCCATTAGATAGCGTGATTGAATTCAAACGTGGGGTGTATCAATTGGCTTTGCAGGAATTGTCACGCTTTGTGAATCGCGTCGAAACAGCGCATCGTAAACCGAATAACAAAGCAAAATCAAACCACCTCGAATCCACACAGCTGATCACGGCGGTAGAAACGGCTGTACCAAACGCGCAAGGCACGCCCGACATGGAGACGCAAAATCCCCCCAAATAACCAAGCTAGCCTAGGTATTTACAGCCTCCCATTTGTGATTTTTCATCTCCATGAAAGTGATTAAACACAATAACACTTACCACAGAGGCGCCGAGCTTGTAGAGAGATCCGGCTCACCTCTGTACTGTGTTCTTTGCACCGCAGTTGTAGGTTTTTGAGGTCGTCAGGTGGAGCGATCTAGCCTACGAGGGAAATGCTTGATGCAAACCATCCATCAATATCGCCTCACTGACACACAAGCTCTGTATTAGCTCATGGATAGTCTCCATACTCTGTTTTTCTTTCAACGCCGCCTCTAAGGCCGTGGCACACTGACAAACATCGCCAGCACCCAAGGTGCCAGCGATGCCTTTCAAGGTATGGGCGAGCCGTTCAGCAGTTTTCGTATCGCCTAAAATAATGGCTTGTTGTAACGCGCTTTGCTCCTTGGGTTGACTATCCATGAATTTTTTTAATATTTTAATCATCAAATCATGTTTACCCATCATATTTTTAAGGCCTAACTCAAGATCTATCCCAGTAATCTTACTGGGAAATGCGATGTTCTTTTCGACCAAAGTCAAAGATACATCCACGCTAGATTTAGGCGTCAAATGAATCAAGTCAAGTAAATTAGTCCACAATTGATTGGCGTCTATCGGCTTAGAAACGAAACCGTTCATCCCTACTTCCCGACAAAGGTCGCGCTCTCTTTGCATTACATTGGCGGTCATGGCGACGATAGGCAAATGATTAAATCGCGCATCGCTACGAATCAAACGTGTTGCTTCAACGCCGTCCATTACAGGCATTTGCATATCCATTAAAACTAAGTCGTAGTGATTATCTTTAATTTTATCTACTGCAATTTGTCCGTTGTGTGCCAGATCTACGATAAAGCCGCGGCCCTCCAATAAACCGATAGCGACATCTTGATTAATCTCATTGTCCTCGACCAAAAGTAAGCGAGCCCCACTAATGCTGGCTAAACGCAAGCGTAATTCGTCATATTCCTGTACTTGATCAAGGGTTTTTTTTGCCGGAATTTTTCCATAGACGGTAGTAATGCTATCGATCAAACTTGATGCACTGACAGGCTTAGTCAAGGAATCAACAATACCTACTTTTTTCGCTTGATTAAGCACTTCCTCCCTATCATAAGCTGTCACCAAAATCATACTAGGAGGATGCTTTAGGCCACTTTCATTAAGAAGTTGTGCCGTTTCTATCCCTCCCAATTCAGGCATTTGCCAATCCAAAAATACCAAGTCATAGGGCGCGCCCGCTTGCTCGGCCAAAGTTACCGCGGCTACACCGGCATAGCCAGAAGCAACATGATCGGCAGACATGCCCGCATTTTGCAAGATACTCACTAAAATCAGACGTGCGCTCTCATTGTCATCAATAATTAAGCTGCGCTTACTTTTCAAATCGCTAGAAATCAATTTTCTTGTGACGGAACGCTTTTCCTTACCCAAACGGGCGGTAAACCAGAAGCGACTTCCTTTGCCTAATTCGCTCTCTACACCCACTTGCCCACCCATGAGTTCACTGAGTTCTTTGGAGATCGCCAGACCTAAGCCGGTCCCGCCAAATTTACGGGTAATCGACGCGTCAGCTTGCGAAAAGCTCTTAAATAACCTTGCTTGTTGTTCTGGACTTAAACCAACCCCGGTGTCTCGAACAGCAAAGTAAACCAATATATCGACATCCGTTTCCTCACGCTTTTGTATTAAAATCTCGACTTCACCACTGTCCGTGAACTTAATCGCATTATTGCAGTAGTTAACTAATATTTGCCCCAAGCGCAAGGGGTCGCCGAGTAAATTCAGCGGCAAACTCGGGTCCAAATTCACAATCAATTCTAGACCTTTCAAGAGCGCTTTTTCTACCGTAATATCGACCACGTGTCTCAACACCTGATCTAAATCTAAAGTGGTTTTTTCGACTTTGAGCTTGCCCGCTTCAATTTTTGAAAAATCTAATATGTCGTTGATAATCCCTAATAAGTTCTTGCCAGAATCTTGAATTTTTTGAGAAAAATCACGCTGTCTCTCGCCCAATTCGGTCTTGAGCAAGAGATGAGATAAACCGATGATGGCATTCATGGGCGTGCGTATCTCATGGCTCATATTGGCCAGAAATTCGCTCTTGGTTTTACTGGCCGCGTCGGCCAATTCTTTAGCGATCTTGAGCTCGTTGGCGTTCTGTTTTTCATTCTCACTTAACTGGCGCAGATTTCTTTGCATCACGGCTAAGCGCCCCACAATACTATTTTGCGCGTCGGATGCAACATAAATCTCTTTTTCCAAATTACCTTGTGAGACTTCTTTAATCATGTGATGTACATCATCAACCGCGCCCCCCATCACCTTTTGGAGTTTTTCCACAAATCGATTAAAACTAAAAGTCAAAGCTGAAAATTCTATGGTCTTATATTCAGGCAAGCGCGTAGTCAAATCAGCTTCACCCGAAGCCACTTTTTCCAATGCCGAATTAAGCTCGTTCAAGGGGCGCAGTACAATAAAACGGATCGCCATGTAGAGCACGATGACAATCGCAAAATTAAGAAAAACAAATTGAATAAAGGACTTGATCAAATCCCTTTCTAAACTCTGCTGCACCAATGCCTTAGACACGTAGATGGTGACGAACCCCACCTCTTCTCGGTCACCTTTATGGATCAGTTTCACCTTTCTTACAATGTCGGCGCTAACATCTATTTGATTGGCTACAATCACTTTGCCATTACTCCGCTGTGCCGCATAGATTCGCTTATCCAAGGATTCCACCACTACGCCAACCAGTTGCGGAGTCTCTAGTTCAGCGTCGACGATCTGCTGCACCCGTTCAAATGCATAATCCCACATAGGATCAGGCAAACTAATAGAAAAACGGGTGAGAATATTACCTATTTGCTGATCTAAGGTATTGAGTCGATCAGATTTATCGCTTTGGTAACTCCAAAGCGCGAAGATGCTCAGTACAATAGATACCAAAACCACCATCGCAAAGATGAGCTTGATCGGTAGTGAGTTGATGTGAACTTTTTTCATGTAAATACTTAGATAAGACTTACGCAAAATTGCGCTGGCTAGACGCGGAGCCGCAGACAGTACTTTAGTACGACAAGGCGAACGCAACAACG
>JAIELM010000420.1 GCA_019752975.1 Undibacterium sp.
TTTTGGGTCAAAATCAAGTTCACCATGCGTCCCAAATAGGCATTATTCGCGTAGGCCAAAAAGGGTAAGGGGCACTTGCTACTGCCAGGCAAAGTAAAGGTCGGCACCCCGCTCTTGTCGCAACGCGAATAGGCACGCAATGCTTCCGTACCCATACTCATCATCTCGTATTGCGCCGGATCCAGCAATAGCGGTTGCTGAGGGTGGTGATAACACAGCATGAGATCACAACCGCCTTCCACCAAACTCATCACCGCATCATGCACATTCAAGGCCAATAATCGACTATGAATTTCTCCAAAATCGCTCTGCAATTGAGACAGCCATTTAGGTACAAAAGTCAGTGACAAAGTATGTGGTACGGCGAAGTCTACGGTGCTCAAGATTGACGGCTGCTTACCACGCAACAGTGTGCGCGCGTTATTGATTTGCCCCAGCATAGCGATAGCTTGTTCAAAGAAAATTTCACCCGCATTGGTTAAGCGCGTCGGGTAAGAAGTACGGTCGATCAAGTCTGCCCCCAACCATGCTTCCAATGATTGTATGCGTCGCGAGAAAGCCGGTTGAGTGACATGACGCAATTGCGCCGAGCGACTAAAGCTATTGGTTTCTGCTAGCGAAATAAAGTCTTCTAACCACTTGGTTTCCATAAAATTCTTGTTTTAAAATTGCGTAATTATTCAGATCACTATGTAAGCTGTCTTTCCCGAATGTTTTAATCGGGAATCTAGGAATTTTTGTTAAGTAACGAACGCCACTGGATTCCCGATTAAAGCCTCGGGAATGACGTCAAGGAGAATTTGAGTGGACTCACTTTCAACTCTATCGTCGTGGGCTGAACAATGACAAAATTACTTAGTTAGTTAAGCCGGAGGGAAATTTAACGCCGCAGATTACTCCGTTCCCTCATAGTCCCTATGCAGTTGGCGTTCATTACTCCACTTCCTCAGATTCCCTATGCTGCTGTCTTTCCCACATGGCCGCGTACGCCCCCGCCAAAGCGATCAGTTCAGGATGCGTACCACGTTCGATGATCCGCCCTTTATCCATGACTAATATTTGTTCTGCATCGACGATAGTGGAAAGTCGGTGAGCGATGACTAGACTGGTACGGCTTTTGGCGATTTGTTTTAACTGCGCTTGTATCATTTGCTCGGATTGAGAATCCAAGGCCGAGGTGGCTTCATCAAAGATCATAACGGCTGGATTTTTTAACAGAGTGCGAGCAATTGCTACCCGCTGTTTTTCACCGCCAGATAATTTAACGCCACGCTCGCCGACCATGGTGTCATAGCCATCTGGTAGCGTGGTGATGAAGTCGTGAATGTAGGCTGATTTGGCCACGGCAATGACTTCGTCCTTGCTTGCGCCAGGTTTGCCATAAGCGATGTTATAGCCTATGGTATCGTTAAACAAGACGGTATCTTGCGGTACGATACCAATCGCCCGTCTAAGGGAATGTTGGGTCACTTCCATTAGATTCTGCCCAGCGATTTTTATGCTGCCAGAATTAATATCATAAAACCGAAACAGTAGACGCGATAGGGTCGATTTGCCTGAGCCGCTATGCCCTACCACGGCGGTGGTAGTCCCTGCGGCAATAGTAAAATCCACCTCAAACAAAATTTGCCGATTGGTTTCGTAATTAAAATTGACCTTCTGAAAAACGATCTCAGGTGACGTTGTGCTCAATAATGTTAAGTCTTGAGCGTCTTTGATATCGGCTATTTCTTTGTTTTGATCCATCAGCGAAAACAGCTTTTCCATATCAGCTAAACTTTGCTTAATCTCACGATACAAAACACCTAAAAAATTCAGTGGAATATACAGTTGTATCATGAAGGCGTTGACTAATACCAAGTCACCTAAGCTCATCGTTTGATTTATCACGCCCTGCGCTGCGCGCCATAAAATCAGCGTGACCGCGGTGGCGATAATGAAGGATTGACCGGCATTTAATAAGGATAAAGTGGTCTGCGATTTAACTGCCGCCGTCTCAAAACTTTGCAACCCTTGATCGTAGCGCTTAGCTTCATATTCTTCATTACCAAAATATTTGACTGTCTCGTAGTTGAGTAAAGAATCAATGGCCTTGGTGCTCGCCTTAGAGTCCAAATCGTTCATGGTGCGTCGGAAATTAGTCCGCCATTCCGTCACCAAAATGGTGAAGACGATATAAAAAATCAGTGCAACAATCGTGATAATGGCAAACCATTTGTCATAACGTACAAACAAATAAGAAAGTACCAAACCGATTTCCAACAGCGTAGGGAAAATACTAAATAAAGCAAACGATACTAAAGATGAAATGCCGCGCGTGCCGCGTTCAATATCACGGGTCATACCGCCGGTTTGCCGATTTAAGTGAAAGCGTAACGATAGCGCATGTAAATGCCTAAATACTTTCAAAGCAATGGTGCGCACCGCACGCTGAGTTACTCGTGCAAAAACAAACTCACGCAACTCAGTAAACAAGGTGGTTGATAGGCGCAAAGCACCATAGGCGAGCAAAATCGATAGGGGTAAAACCATCAGCGCCAAGGGATTACTGGACGAAATACTTAAGTGATCGACCAAGGCTTTCAGCACCAAGGGCACGCCGACATTGGCTAATTTGGCAGCAACCAAAAAGCTTAAAGCCACTAACACGCGCCATTTATAAGCCCACAAATATGGGACTAGGGTCTTTACTGTGGACCAATCGCCACGAGCGGCTGGTGTAGTTTGTGGACTTGGTTCTATAGTGGAGTGACGACGCATGTGATCCGTAACAAGGAAGAGAAATTTAATATATCATCTAAAGTGAGAATTCATACCACAGCGATCTCGCAGTACTTACTAAGGAAAATCATGTCAGAAGCCATCAAAACCTCACTCCCTAACGGTATGCCCACTATCCGTGTCATGCCTATGCCATCGGACGCTAATATTCACGGAGACGTGTTTGGTGGCTGGATTATGGCACAAGTTGATATTGCCGGTGCGGTGCCCGCTGTGCGCCGCGCCAATGGTCGAGTTGTTACCATTGCGGTGAATTCATTCTTATTCAAACAGCCGGTGTTTGTCGGTGATCTACTTTCTTTTTATGCTGAAGTAACCAAAGTCGGCAATACCTCAATTACCGTCGCAGTGGAAGTCTACGCAGAAAGAAATCGCTTACAGGCCAACACCGTCAAAGTGACGGAAGCGACCTTGACCTACGTAGCAACTGATGAGCAGCGCAAGCCACGTCAAATTCCGGCTTTAGATACCTTCACTACGATCACATCGTAAGCCCATACAAAAAAAATCACCCGCAAAAAATGACCTCATTTTTGCGAGTGATTTTCTCCATCACTACGATCCCACGCTAGTGAAGTATTTCGCTGCAGCCCTTACGCCTTCGCAGCCACTTCATCGCGCAAGGCCCTACGCAAGATTTTACCCACATTCGTCTTAGGTAAATCTTTTCTAAACTCTATGCTCTTAGGTCGCTTGTAGCCGGTGAACTCCTCCTTGCAAAAAGCCATTAACTCCTCTTGAGACAAGTTAGGATCTTTGCGCACGACAAACAATTTGACTGCTTCGCCAGAATGTTCATCAGGTACGCCTATGCAAGCACATTCCAAAACGCCGGGATGTCCCGCTACAACACCTTCGATTTCGGTAGGATAGACATTGAAGCCTGAGACTAAGATCATGTCCTTTTTACGGTCAACAATCTTGGTGTATCCACGCTCATCCATAATGCCCACGTCACCGGTTTTAAAATAACCATCGGCTGTCATAACCTGAGCGGTTTCATCAGGACGATTCCAATAACCTTGCATGACTTGCGGGCCACGAATAGCGATTTCACCGCGTTCACCTAGTGCCACCGGATTCCCATCATCATCTAAAATCGCGATGTCGGTCGAGCAAATAGGTAAACCAATTGAACCACTATATTCTTTAACATCCGCATGGTTCGCGGTCGCCACTGGTGAGGTCTCAGAGAGACCATAACCTTCAGCAATAGGGCAACCGGTCACGGCCATCCACCTATCCGCGACAGCTTTTTGCACCGCCATACCGCCACCAGTGGAGCAAATATAGCCGGAGAAATCGGTCTTAGCAAAATCTGGCTGGTTCAAAAGCGCGTTATACAGCGTATTCACCGCGGGAAAAATATTGACCCTGTATTTGCTCAATTCCTTAATAAAAGCGGGCATATCTCGTGGATTAGGAATAAGAATATTG
>JAIELM010000461.1 GCA_019752975.1 Undibacterium sp.
AGGCCTGATTTGAATCATTCCAATCAAACACCCATACCATATCAAAACGATCGCCCGGCCACTTCTGTGGAGCACTAGAATTGCCGAGAATTTGATTCGCGATCGCCGGAATATCTTGGTGCTGCCAAGCGATGAGAACAACGCCGGCACTGGCCATCACGGCATTCACCATATTGCTGTAATCATCTTTCAAGAAGTCGGCGTTAATTGGCAAATTCAGCTTTTGGCTCAGCGGCTTAATGGTTTCGTGTGGACGTTTGCTTTCACTATGCTTCGCTTCACCAGTGGCAAACAACACTTGCGGAGTGGCCAATAATGCGCTTTGTAGCGAGCCACGCGCTGGGGCAAAAAGACAGGTTATCGCGCCAGCACGTTGCCAGCCATCGACCAACAAGCACTCAAAATTTTGCACCCCTTTGCTATCAACTCCATACGGACTGGCATTTTCTTGGTCAGGTTTTTCTGCATGGCGTATCACCATGATTTTGCTGGCTGATGTCATCATTTTTTCCGAGGATTTCAATTTTTTAGACTGACTTGGTTTTAGGTATGATCGGTACACATTTGGCTTGCAAATCGGCATCCAGATTCCCTGTAATCAGAAAATTACAATAGGCTTGAACTACAGGAATATCGGATCCGCCCGGTGGCTTAGTATCATTGCTCGGCGGCGCTAAGTTGGCGGCAGTTTGCGCCTGTACCACCGTATAAGCAGATTTATTCACCGGAGGTAAAGACATGGCCGCTAGATTGGAACCATAATTCATCAAGTATCCCGCCACCGCAGCACCAGTGCGATTCACGCCTGAATCGCAATGCACATAGATGATCGCATTTTTTATTGAATTCAATGCTGCTGGCCAGTGTTGAGAAGCTTGAATTTGATTGGTTAGTGCGTTTCGTATCGCGGGTACCAAACCAGAGAAATCAAACTGCGTACTACCATCCCCTATCGAATTTGCCGGTGACACCGGCCATGACGCGCCAGCACTAGTCGGCGCAACCCCGCCAATTGATTGGATAGGCCAATACACCATCATGCCGGGATTTGCAGCTATCGTGGAAGGAATGTAATTAGGGTAAGGCCCAGCGTTACCGTTAAGCGTCGGCGGCTGGTCGGTGAACCAAGAGACTTCAGCCATAACAATTTTTTCGTCCTTGTGCTCTTTGGGTTTCTTGCCCTTCGGTTCCGGTGTTGCTGGCGCAAACCCGATCAAGCAAAAATCAATGACCATGGGGTTAGCAGCAAGCTTTATCTTAGTGGCCGCGAAATTCACATCCGCAGCGATCGCCTTAGTAAGATCGGTGATGGTAAAGCCCCTCGTTCCGAAAGCGGAACTACCGCGAATCAACACATTATTATTGGCAGCATCGTAGTCAACGACACGCACCGAACCAGTAACAAAACTACCGTCGCCATGGGCTACCTGGGTATCTTCATTTGCATTCATCTGTTTTCCTTAATATAGTTAATGACAGCTAACAACACCCATAGGACTTACGCAAAACAGACGCTGGCGTTGTTGCGTTCGCCTTGTCGTACAAAGGTACTGCCTGCGGCTCCGCGCCCCCGACAAGCATTCGAGGGCAGGCTCTAGCCAGCGCAATTTTGCGTAAGTCCTAACCCATAGAGGAGCAAGATACATGCCAGAGGAAATTTACTCACACTGAAATCCTAAGCACTCAATTTATCGGTGTTTCTCTAATGAGCGCCACCGCTCAGCACCAGACTTGACATGTAAAATTTTTACCCAAAAACTATTTTCATGTAAGTCATGCTAAGAGGCTCTTCTATTTTTTCTTCTCGCACTTGTCGCTCATTAATCGCTCATTAATCACTCATTCATCACCCACAAACCGCTCACCGAGATCAACGCAGCATCCCTTCAGTTTCCGATAAAAAGCGTCGATGTTGCGGTGCTAAAGCAATGAGCTTATCTGCGTGATGGTAGGCATCAATCGCGATGTGCAATTGCGCTTGGCCGTTTTGCTTGTCTGGATTTTCTGCACCGGCAACTTGAAACCATCTAGCACGAAGCAGCCATGCAGCACGATCTTTTTCATCTGGCATTTTTTCAGCCAACAACAATTGGCTAGCGACTAAATCCGACTTCCCTTTTTTTGCGCCGAGAAGCATCGCTCTTTCCACTTGCGTCCATGCTAGGCGGGTTAACTCTTTGGGAGATTTTCCATACTGACTAAGGGCTGCTATTCCCTCATCTAAGATCGCTAAGGCTTCGCTCACTTTTGCCTGTTTGGCGAGCGATCTTGCCACAAATATTGCGCCTTGGGCGCGTCTGGTACGCCAAGAAGTATTGTTTGGTTCGAGCACCAGTAAATTAGAGTTGATGGCCCACCCTGCTTGACAAGCTTCGATGATAGGCGCGCTTTCGTTTAATGATCCAAGAATGCAGGCACCCATGGTTTCGGTTCCTAATGCAGATTGGTGCGCGATATTTTTGGGCTTTAATTGTACCGCCTGCTGCAAGGCCGCGATCGCCAATAATTCGGCTTGGTAGCTCTCTGCGTAATGTCCCGCGCTCTCCTCAAGAACCGCCAACGCACCGAAGCTAACGCCCAGTTGATGATGTGAACTGGAATCCTTAACATTCATAGCAACAAGTTCTTGAAAGCGTGTTTGCGCGCTTAATAATTCAGTTTTTGCCTGGTCAAACTGGGCCGGTTCACGCGCCAGTAGTTGTCCGCGATTGAGATGGGTAGACGCGATGGCATGCAATAAGTCATCACTTTTTGGCCAACGCTTTATCGCTTCAGCGAGAATCTGATAACGCTTCCCTTGTGCCGCTAATGCCTCTTCAATCTTGCCGTCGGCACGATATGCATTACTAATCGAACGCCAAGATTCACTCCACGCTTCGGCAAAACTAGGAGCGATATTTTGAGTTGTCGATATTTTTTCAAACCAATAAATCGCTCTTTGCGCACTTTTTATGGCGAGATCATTTTGATTGAGCGAACGATTTTGATTGTCGGCCTGCATCACTGCAAGCCTAGCCCATGCTTGTGCTAAGTCCTCTTGCAAAGTAGGATCAGCGTCTGGCACATTGGCAAGTTTTTCTAAATCTTCGATTAAGGCTTGCGTCATCTTTGCGCGAATTTCTATACCTCCAGCAAGATCGCTAATTTGATTACCAACGCGATATAAAACACCGCGAGTGATACTTTTTAGATGGGTCAAATTGGTTTGCGCTTGTTGTCGCGCTTGTTCCGCTTTGATCGCCTGCCATACCGCAAAACCACTCGTGGCGATGATAAGACCTAAAGCAGAACCGCTCAAAGCAACACCAAGACGATGGCGGTTAACCCATTTTTTGATAAGGTACCAACGCGTGGCTGCTCTTGCACTCACCGGGTAGCCATGCAAAAAAGCGCGAATATCAGCAGCAAAGGCATCCACACTACGATAACGTTCGTCTGGATTTTTCTTCAATGCTTTGAGAATGATATTATCGAGATCGCCTTGTAGTAGCGTAGATTCAATCGCATGAAAATTCGCTGCCGTTATTCTAGCGGGTATACTCGAGCTCATACTCGCGCTACTAGGCGTACTCGGTGCTTCATTCAGTACCGCTTGCGCCGCTTGGGCTGGCGTCGTCGCACTACGGCCGTAAGGTTTTTCACCGGTCAATAACGTATAGAGCAAGACCCCCAAAGAATAGATGTCTGTTGCGGTAGTGACTGGTTCACCCTTCACTTGCTCAGGACTAGAATACGCCGGCGTGAAAGGACGTTGTTCGAAAATGGTGGTATTGATGTCGCTCTCCTCTAAAGGATCAAGCGCCTTGGCAATACCAAAATCTAGGAGTTTAATATGCCCCTGCGCATCCACCATCACATTGCTGGGCTTTAAATCGCGATGGATCAGCAAGCGTGTATGCGCGTGGGCAACCGCACTCAGCAATTGCTCAAATAGTCGCAGTCTCTCATGTAAGTTGAGTTCAGCACACGCGACATCGATGGTCTTGCCTTCAACTAATTCCATCACAAAATAGGGAGTAGCATCTTGGGTCTGCCCCGCATCCAATAGGCGTGCAATATGCGGATGATTCAGCCGCGCCAGCGCTTGCTGCTCGGAGGAAAAACGCCTGAGAATCTCCTCTCCACCACGACCTACACGCAATAATTTTACCGCTGCCAAACCTGCATAACGACCATCCGCACGACGCGCTTGGAAAACTTCGCCCATGCC
>JAIELM010000133.1 GCA_019752975.1 Undibacterium sp.
GCGGTCGGCCTGCGGACGGGAGAGGAATTCGCTCCAGCGGCGGGCGCTGAAGAGCACGAGATCCGCCTTGCCGCCGACGGCGATGCGACGGCCTAATGCGCCTCTTAGCGAGCGCAGGACGTGCAAGGCGGTGGCAGTGCCGGTGGTGCTATAGCCAGCTCTTTGATTGCGAAAATCCGTGGTGGTAGTGAGTTGAGTTTTGACCAGATTGGGCAATTCTAAATCTTCAAAAAAATAATTGAGAAACTCCTCTCGACTGAGTTGGAACACAAAATCATCTTCGCTCATCTCCTCATTATTGCCCGCTTGACCTTTACCCTTACCGCCGCCGCCCTTGGGTCTGGCGATGAGATCGCCTTTGAGATATTCTTGATTGCCTGGGTTGACACTTTCCCACACGCCGCCGTGCGAGTGCCCAAAATTCGGTTCCCCTACGTCTTTAACGGGAATAGTAATGCTCTCACCGCTGTCTATGTCGGTGATCGAACGTCCCTTCACAGCGCGGGTAACAGCGTCCTTAATTTGTCCTTTATAGCGACGCAAAAACCGTTCGCGATTGGGAACGGATTTGTTTTTACCCTGAACACGACGGTCAATTAAGTGCACCAAGATTGGCTCCAAAAAACGTCAACCATAAAACCTAAACGCTAAGATCGATAAGTTCTCAATACCGCGATGTAGAGACACAAAGGCACAGCGAAGGGCAGCATAAGTAGGTAAATTTTCCTTTGTGTCTCGGTATTGAGAACGGCTCATTTTCCTTTTATTTATGAGGATTTCCTCACCCGCAAATACCATTCACACAAGAGCCTAACTTGTTTTGCGGTATAGCCCTTTGCCACCATCCTATCGACAAACTCTTGGTGTTTATTCGAATCGTCAACTGAGGCTTTTGCGTTAAACGAGATGACCGGTAACAGTTCCTCGGTGTTGGAGAACATTTTTTTCTCTATCACCGTGCGGAGTTTTTCGTAGCTGGTCCAGGTTGGATTTTTACCGCCGTTTTGTGCTCGCGCCCGCAGGACAAAGTTGACGATCTCATTTCTAAAGTCTTTTGGATTGGAGATGCCGGCGGGTTTTTCGATTTTTTCCAACTCGCTATTCAAAGCATCTCTATCAAAGCTTTCGCCGGTATCTGGGTCGCGGAATTCCTGATCTTGTATCCAAAAGTCGGCGAAAGAGACATCACGAACAAAGATGTTTTGTCCATATACCGACTAACATTCTAGATACGCAGTTTGGATTTCTTTACCGATAAACTCGGCGTAGCGTAGCGCTAGATATTCTTTCAGAAACGACAGGTATTTTTGCTCTAACTCCGGCGCAAATTGCTCACGTTCGATTTGTTGTTCCAGTACATACAGCAAATGCACAGGATTGGCAGCAACCTCGGTATTATCGAAGTTAAATACTTTAGACAAAATCTTAAACGCGAAGCGAGTAGAAAGACCGTTCATGCCTTCATCTACACCAGCATAATCGACATACTCTTGGCGTGATTTGGCTTTGGGATCGGTGTCTTTTAAATTTTCGCCGTCATAGATCAGCATCTTGCTATACAAGCTGGAATTCTCAGGCTCGACCAGACGCGACAGAACCGCAAATTGTGCCATCATTTTCAAGGTGCCGGGAGCGCAGGGTGCTTGCCACAAGGAAGAACCACGTACCAATTTTTCATAGATTTTCATCTCATCGCTGACCCTTAGGCAATAGGGTACTTTGACGATGTAAATGCGATCTAGGAAGGCTTCGTTATTCTTATTGTTTTTAAAGGTTTTCCATTCTGACTCATTAGAGTGAGCCAAAATAATACCCTCAAATGGAATCGCACCAAAGCCTTCTGTACCTTTAAAATTACCTTCTTGAGTAGCGGTTAGGAGCGGATGCAAGACCTTAATTGGCGCTTTAAACATCTCCACAAATTCCATCAAACCTTGATTGGCTAGACACAGGCCACCAGAGTAGCTATAAGCGTCGGGATCATCTTGTGAATAGTCTTCTAATTTGCGTATATCCACCTTGCCGACCAAGGAGGAAATATCTTGGTTGTTTTCGTCACCTGGTTCGGTTTTAGAGACGGCGATTTGTTTTAAGACCGAAGGATAACGACGCACTACGCGAAATTGATTGATATCGCCATTAAATTCATGCATGCGTTTGACCGCCCAAGGGCTGGGTATGGTCTTGAGATAGCGCCTCGGTATACCAAAATCTTCTTCCAATATGACACCATCTTCATCCTCGTTAAATAGGCCAAGTGGCGATTCATTAACGGGCGAACCTTTAATGCAATAGAAGGGGATTTTTTCCATCAAATATTTGAGCCGTTCCGCGATTGAGGATTTACCTCCGCCCACAGGACCCAAAAGATATAAAACCTGTTTGCGTTCTTCTAGTCCTTGCGCTGCGTGACGGAAATAAGCCACCACTTGTTCCACAACTTCTTCCATTCCGTAGAACTCTTTAAAGGCGGGATAAATCTTGATGATTTTGTTCGAAAAAATACGCGAACGTCGCGCATCATTGCGAGTATCTATCTGCTCAGGTTCGCCTATGGCTGCCAGCAAGCGCTCGGAGGCCGTGGCATAGGCGAGTTTATCCTTTTTGCATAAGTCAAGATATTCTTGCAGCGAGAATTCTTCCTCGCGGGTTTTTTCGTAACGAGCTGCGTAGTTGTCGAAGACGTTCATCTCATACTCCTTTGTTGCTGCTGATGAATTGAGTGTAGGCGATAAATTGAAAAACGCTTGCAAAATTTTGTGACAATTACTCTAGAACAAGCTTAGTCTGAATAGTCCATTTAGTCCAATAATGAAAGAATTTGTAAGCACAATTTAGCAATCTGTCGTTTCTAGATGTGCCATTTCGCAACAAGTGATATGCTACTGTTGTATTTACGGAGAACCATGATGAAAATCAAGATGAAAAAAACATTAATGTGGATTGCCCTCTCGCTGGCAATCACTACCCATTTTGCTACAGCGGAGTCTGGCTCACCATTTGCTGTCTCGTTAATGAATGCGGAGAGCAAAGTCGAAGCCGCTTATGCAGACAATAAGCTAGACAATAAGCTAGACAATAAGCCCGACAATAAGCGCGTGTTCAGCCCGCTGCCGCAACAGATTCAGGCCTCGAATATGGCGGCTGAATTTTTTACCCGTTTTCACTATAAGGCGATGCCCTTAGATGATGCGATGTCTGAGAAAATATTTGATCGTTATCTCAAATCCATGGATGCCGATAAAATATTTTTCCTTCAATCTGATGTGGATCGTTTCTCAGAATCCAGAACAAAACTTGATGATGCGATTTTAAGTCAGGATTTGACCGTACCGTTTGCGATGTTTAATTTATACCATCAGCGTTTTAAAGAGCGCTTGAATCTAGCGCGTGAATTACTCAATACCGAATTTGATTTTACCCAAAAAGAAGACTATCGCTACGCGAGAGAAAAAGAAGCTTGGCCACAAACAGAGGAAGCCATGCGCGATTTGTGGCGTCAACGGGTCAAGAACGATATTTTGCGGCTTAAGTTAGCGGGTAAAGAGTTGCCGGCGATTAAGACCACTTTAGATAAGCGCTATGAGAATCTCCTCAAGCAAGTTAATAAAGTGAAGAACGAAGACGTATTTCAGCGCTTTATGAATGCCTATGCCATGTCGGTGGAGCCGCATACCAATTATTTGGGCCCTCGGGCAGCGGAAGATTTTGACATGGCAATGCGCTTATCTTTGTCGGGTATCGGTGCAACATTACAAGACCGCGACGAAATGGCGACAGTGCGTGAATTGGTGCCCGGTAGTCCCGCCGCTTTGTCCGGAAAAATTAAAGTCGGCGACCGTATTGTGGCCGTAGGCCAGGGCGAAAAATCTGTTCCTATCGACGTCATGGGATGGCGTTTAGACGATGTAGTGGATTTGATCCGCGGCCCTAAAGGTACTACCGTGGTATTGGATATTTTGCCAGCAGATGCCATGCCAGATGCTGCGCATAAAATCGTTGTCTTAGTGCGTAATAAAATCACGCTAGAACAACAAGCGGCCAAAAAAACCATACAAGAAGTGAGCACAGCAGCTGGGATCAGGCATATCGGTGTGGTTACCTTACCGGGTTTTTATCAAGACTTCGATGCAAGACGCAAAGGGGATAAAGACTTTAAGAGCGCGACTAGGGATGTTGCGCGGATCTTAGCCGAATTGAAAAA
>JAIELM010000043.1 GCA_019752975.1 Undibacterium sp.
ACATGCTTGCCGATAATCTCTTCTTCAGGTGTGCGGATTTCACCAGGTGCATAGGACAGATAACGATTGAGGAATTCGCGGAAAGGGCGTTCACCGATGAAGCAGATGCCAGTGGAATCTTTTTTCTTGGCGTTCGGGAGGCCGATTTGTTCAGCGATTTCACGTACTTTGGTTTTTTGAATTTCGCCTAACGGAAATAACGTATTCGCTAGTTGGGCTTGATTTAATCGGTGTAAAAAATAGCTTTGGTCTTTGCTCGCGTCGAGTGCTTTAAGTAATTGAAATTGACCGTTAACTTCGCGCACCCGAGCGTAATGGCCGGTGGCGATATAGTCGGCACCGAGTTTCATGGCGTGATCTAAGAAGGCTTTGAATTTGATTTCGGCATTGCACAGTACGTCGGGATTGGGGGTGCGGCCAGCCTGGTATTCGCGTAAAAATTCGGCAAATACGCGGTCTTTATATTCGCTTGCGAAATTCACTGTGTCGATTTCTACACCAACCACATCGGCCACACTGACCGCATCGATCAGGTCTTCGCGGGTCGAGCAATATTCGCTATTGTCATCATCTTCCCAATTTTTCATGAATAGGCCGATGACTTCATAGCCTTGTTCCTTTAAAAGCCATGCGGAGACGGAGGAATCGACCCCGCCTGACATGCCTATGACCACCCTTTTTTTACTCATTGTTTGCTCTTTCGTGCGGCAATCTCATCGTCAATAAAATGCCAACTTCTGGCCGTCGCCATTTTACACCCAAGCGCTGACTGGTATTTGCTAATGAATACTCTATATAAGCGGTTTACTCTTATTTTATTCAAGCAACGCTGCATTGCGGCGTAAGTTCGTGTAATATCCTTGTCGAAATTGACTGGTAGTATAGGACTTACTTTAAAACCGCCTCAGTGAGGTTAATGGGTAAATCTAATCAAGAATACTGTAACCGCTAAAGAGGAGCTTTTTATGATAATCGGCATTCCCGCCGAAACAAGGGTAGGCGAAACGCGTGTCGCGGCCACCCCAGAAACGATAAAAAAATATGTCGCGGCTAAACATCAAGTGATGGTACAGGCAGGTGCTGGTATCGCCGCATCGATTACGGATGAGGCCTATCAGGCCGCTGGTGCAAGCATAGTCTCAGCTGCTGAGGCTTTTGCTGCTGACTTGATTTTGAAAGTACGCGCACCTTCTGAATCTGAGCGCAGTATGATCAAATCCGGTGCAGTCTTAGTCGGTATGCTCAATCCCTTTGATAGTGAGAACATTGCGGCGATGGCCGCGCATGGGATTGCTGCGTTTGCTTTGGAAGCAGCGCCAAGGATTACCCGTGCGCAGTCCTTGGATGTGTTGTCTTCACAAGCCAATATTGCAGGCTACAAGGCGGTCATGTTGGCGGCCAATACCTATCAACGCTTCATGCCGATGTTGATGACCGCAGCAGGTACAGTCAAAGCGGCACGCGTCCTGATCATGGGCGTGGGTGTGGCGGGTTTGCAAGCAATTGCAACTGCCAAGCGTTTAGGCGCGGTGATCGAAGCCTCGGACGTGCGTCCACCGGTAAAAGAGCAAGTGGAATCTTTAGGTGCTAAATTTATCGATGTGCCTTATGAGACCGATGAAGAACGCGAGATCGCCAAAGGGGTAGGTGGTTATGCGCGCGCCATGCCAGCGTCGTGGATGGCTAGACAAGCAGCCTTGGTGCACGAACGTGCTAAACAAGCCGACATCATCATTACTACAGCGTTAATCCCTGGACGCAAAGCGCCGATTTTGATTTCCGAAGAAACAGTTAAGTCCATGAAACCTGGCTCTGTGATCGTGGATATGGCGGTAGAGCAGGGCGGTAATTGTCCCTTATCTGAATTAAATAAGACGGTGACTAAGTATGGCGTACACATCATCGGCGAACCGAATTTGGCGACCTTGGTGGCGGCCGACGCTTCGGCTTTGTACTCACGTAATGTGCTTGATTTTTTGAAGTTGATCATCGACAAGGATGCTAATTTGGCGATCAATAAAGAAGATGAAATCGTCACTGCCTGCTTGGTATGTGCTGGTGGTGAAGTGTTAAGGAAGTAGTGTGTTAAGGAAGTAGTTTTAGTTTATGCGGGAATTTAGGAAATATCATGCAAAGAAATATGTTACGCGCCAAGATACATCGCGCCAGTGTTACACAGTGCGATTTGCACTATGAAGGTTCGTGCGGAATTGATGAGGATTTGTTGGATGCTGCCGACATCAAAGAACATGAACGCATTGAGTTGTACAACGTCAATAATGGCCAACGCTTTGCTACCTATGCGATTAGAGGTAAGCGCGGTAGTGGTGAGATTTCATTAAATGGCGCGGCGGCGCGGATGGTGCAATTGGGCGATTTGATGATCATTTGCACTTACGCGCCAATGACTGACGAAGAGGCCGAAACTTTTCAACCTAAAGTGGTCTTCGTTGATTCTAAAAACAAGATGACTAGTTTAAAAGAGTATGAAGCGCCGCCAAATTGCTAAATGAGGACTTACGCAAAACAGACCCTGCCGTTGTTGCATTCGCCTCGTCGTACTAAAGTATTGTCTTCGGCTCTGCACCTAGCCAGCGCAATTTTGCCTAAGTTCTATTAATGTTAGTTGCTAGCCGCTATTCACTAATTTGTTTTACTCATTTAAAAAAAGAGAGAAGCTCATGGAAGTCAGCCACACCCTCACCAATTTAATTATCTTCGTTCTCGCTATCTATGTCGGTTATCACGTGGTTTGGACGGTCACCCCCGCACTGCACACACCTTTGATGGCAGTGACTAACGCGATCTCAGCCATTATTATTGTTGGCGCGATGTTGGCCGCTGGTTTGACCGAAGGTGTATTAGCGCAAGTGATGGGCACTTTGGCGGTGGCACTCGCTGCGGTGAATGTTTTTGGCGGTTTTTTGGTGACGCAAAGGATGTTGGAGATGTTTAAGAAAAAAGAGCCTAAAGCAAACGCGACTAAGTCGACTCAGGAGGCAAAATAATGAGCATGAATCTCGTCACTATGCTCTACCTGATTGCCTCAGTGTGCTTTATCCAAGCGTTAAAAGGCCTCTCTCACCCCTCAAGTGCACGCAAGGGAAACGCCTTTGGGATGGCGGGAATGGCGATTGCCGCGTTGACCACCGTGGCATTAATTATTAAGTTAAAAAATGAAGCAGCCGGTAGCGGCTTGGGCTACGGACTCGTTGCGCTAGGCGTGATTGTCGGTGGTGGCATAGGCGCGACTTTAGCCAAGCGCGTTGAGATGACTAAAATGCCTGAATTAGTGGCGGCGATGCATTCGTTGATCGGTTTGGCAGCGGTATGTATTGCGGTGGCTGTGGTGGCCGAACCTTGGATTTTTGTGCATGAAATTGCGCGCAATGAGGCGATTCCTTTTGGTAACCGCATAGAATTATTTATCGGAACTTTCGTCGGTGCGATTACCTTCTCGGGCTCTGTGATCGCCTTTGGTAAGCTGTCAGGCAAATATAAATTCCGTTTATTTCAAGGTGCACCGGTGAGCTTTGCTGGTCAACACCTACTTAATTTGGTTTTGGCCATCGGTATGGTGGGCTTGGGTTTAGTGTTTTGTTTTGCTGATGGTGCGGAACCAGCGTGGACGCCGTTCATCTTGATGACAGCCATCGCTTTTGTATTAGGTGTGTTGATTATTATCCCTATCGGTGGCGCGGATATGCCGGTGGTGGTATCGATGCTCAATAGTTATTCTGGTTGGGCAGCGGCGGGAATTGGTTTTTCATTGAATAATTCGATGTTGATTATCGCGGGATCTTTGGTTGGATCCTCAGGTGCGATTCTCTCTTACATTATGTGTAAGGCTATGAATCGTTCTTTCTTTAATGTGCTCTTGGGTGGTTTTGGCGGTGCTCCAGTAGAAGCGCAAGCGGGCGGGCAAGCGCAACGCAATGTCAAATCAGGCTCACCAGATGATGTGGCGTTTTTATTGGGGAAGGCTGAGACTGTGATTATTGTTCCTGGTTACGGTTTGGCAGTGGCGCGCGCCCAGCATGCTTTAAAAGAACTCACTGAAAAACTCACCCATAAAGGTATCACCGTGAAGTATGCGATCCATCCGGTTGCAGGACGTATGCCTGGTCATATGAACGTGCTGTTGGCTGAAGCCGAAGTCCCATACGATCAAGTATTTGAGATGGAAGACATCAACAG
>JAIELM010000468.1 GCA_019752975.1 Undibacterium sp.
GCTTAAGCCTTCTTCCGATATCGGTGCCCAAGTCATCGTGCACGGCAAAGTGCGTTTTGACATGAATGCCAAGGATTACGATCAATACAAAACCATCGCGATGAAAGCAGTGTTGGAGTCGTATGGACGCTTGCAAACCCAGTATGAGGCCATTATCGTCGAAGGTGCAGGGAGTCCAGCTGAAGTCAATTTACGTGAGCGTGACATCGCTAATATGGGCTTTGCGGAGGCGGTGGATTGTCCGGTGATCTTGGTAGCCGATATCGATAGAGGTGGCGTGTTTGCGCATTTTGTTGGTACCTTGGCTTGTTTGTCTGAATCTGAACAAAAGCGCATTGTGGGCTTTGTGATCAATCGCTTTAGAGGTGATATTAGCCTGCTTGAACCTGGACTGGAGTGGTTGGAAAAGAAAACCGGCAAACCTGTTTTAGCGGTACTGCCGTATTTGCATGGTTTGATGTTGGATGCAGAAGACGCGATTCAACAGCAGCAGAACCTGAGTGGAAGTGCGGCGGAAAAATTCCGTATCATCGTACCTGCGATCCCACGTATTTCTAATCACACTGATTTTGATGCCCTGCGTGCGCATCCGGATGTGGATTTGCAATTTATTGGACCTGATCAAAAAATACCCAGCGCGGATTTAATTATTCTGCCCGGCAGTAAAAATACACGTGATGATCTGGCCTTCTTAAAAGCACAAGGTTGGCAAGGTGTTTTAGAAAAACATTTGCGTTATGGCGGTAAGGTCATTGGCATTTGCGGTGGCTATCAAATGTTAGGCCAAATTATCAGCGATCCACATGGCGTGGAAGGTAAGGCTGGCGATTCGGAAGGCTTAGGTTTGCTCGACATTACGACAGAACTGACTCAAGAAAAGCGTTTGCAGCAAGTCGTAGGGGTGTGCGCTTTTAGCCGCGATAAAGCTGCTCAAGTTAGTGGCTACGAAATTCATATGGGCGTTACCTACGCTAGCAATGACACGCTTCCCGCATTCATCATCAATGGTGAGGAAGAGGGAACAATTTCCCCAGATGATCAACTACTTGGTAGTTATTTGCATGGCCTATTCGACCATTCTGAGGCCTGTAGTGCCTTGCTTGCATGGGCGGGTTTGCACAGTGATGCGACTGTTGATCTGGCCAGCATACGCGAGCAAAGTATAGATAGAGTGGCGGATGCCTGTGCGCCTTTGTTATTGGCCTTGCAAACATTGTAGGCTATCGTCGGATAGTTGAAGAGAATTGAGATGCAGCTAGTTTTTCAATTACTGTGTGAGTGTTAGTTGTCCTATGAGTGCTCGTTTATTTATTCTGATTTTGTATCAAAGTGTTTCCCTATTAACCCAAGCTTGAACTTTCCGTCAGGCATTTAGTCGAAACCGTATCTTCAATCAATGTGGTATTTATTTATGTCATCAGCAACAACTCAGTTTCGTTTAGCACTCATTCCTTTCGCCTTATTGATGGCGTACGGATCAAATAGTTACGCCCAACAAAGCACCGAAGAAATAGAGAAAGCCAAGCAAAAAAAGGAAGCGCCAGCTAAAGCGCCTACCGCGTCGGCTGTGCAAAAAGTAGAGATCAGCGGTGCCAAAGGTTACGATGAAAGACGACAAGATACGGCCAGCAAGATTGTGGTCACGCAAGAAGATATTGTGCGCTATGGTGACACCAATATCGGTGACGTTTTAAAACGTTTGCCTGGAGTGACTATCGGCGGCGTGCAAGGCCGTGGTGGTGCGATACGTATGCGTGGTTTGGGTGCGGGTTATACGCAAATCATGTTGAATGGCGAACCTAGTCCACCGGGATTTTCACTTGATTCTATTTCGCCAGACAATATTGAGCGTATCGAAGTGATTCGTTCTGCTACTGCGGAACTTTCTACGCAGTCGATTGCTGGCGCGATTAATATTGTATTGAAAAAAGCCATAGTCACCGCGCAGCGTGAGTTGAAAGCGGGAATCAGTGAGGAGAAGGGGAAATATGGCGAGAATGTCAGTTTGCAGTTCTCGGATAAAGTAGGAAGAATGTCGTATTCGATTTCAGGAAATCTTAATCATGGCGATTTCAATCGTCCCGATTTGAGTAGTGAGACTAAAACAAGTAATTCGGGCGCGCCAATTTATTCGCGTCATTCAGAAACCAAGAGTGAAGGTCAATTTTCTTCGGTTGGTATTGCACCTAGAATTAATTGGAATTTTGAAGGAGGGGACATTTTAACTTCTCAGAGTTTTATTAATGCCAATCGTTTTTCTGGACATAATACCGTCGGCACTACAGTGGATCTCGCAGACCCTTTGGATAAGAGCACACTTTTTTTAAATGAAAAGAACAGTAATTCTTCAGATAGTTCGTCAATACGTAGCAACCTGACTTATGTTAAACGCCTGGCCGATAGTGCCAAGTTGGATGTGCGTTTTGGTGCCAATTACAATAAGCGCGATGGTGAAACTTATACCAGTGCGCAAGGCAGTAACGCAAGCCTGAATCGTAGTTATCTATCGAGTAGCAGCGACAAGGGCTTCACTTATGGTGGTAAATACACCGCGCCTTTTATGGAGAGTCATGCTTTAGCGGCAGGGTGGGATGGTGGTTTAAGCAAACGTAGCGATGAAAATCATCGGCGTGATATCTTGAATTCTGTCAGTCTTGATCCTATCAATGAAGCGTTCAGTGCCGATGTTAATCGCCTCGCCTTATTCGTCCAAGACGAATGGAATTATTCCAAAGAACTTTCGATTTATGCAGGTGTGCGTTGGGAAGGTATCTCCACCACAAGCGCGGGTAATACATATGCCGAAATAAAAAACCGCTCTAGTGTTTTAAGTCCAATTTTGCAAACCCTATATAAAATTCCGGGTAGTAAAAATGATCAAGTTCGGTTTGGCCTTTCACGTACTTACAAAGCACCGGATACCGGTCGTCTGATTCCGCGTCGTTTTGTCGCCATAAATAATAGTCCGACCACGCCAGATAGCATGGGAAATCCCCAGTTAAAACCTGAGTTGGCATGGGGTATAGATACCGGTTTTGAACATTACTTGAGTGACGGCGGCGTATTGGGAGTGAACATATTTTTGCGTAGGATCCAAGATTTTACCTTAACTAAAGTGGTCAATTTATTGCCTGGAACCGAGACGTGTGTTGGCGCTTGTGTTTCTACGCCGGTTAATGAAGGTACAGCGCAAACGCGCGGCATAGAGTTTGACGCAAAATTTCCATTGCGTAGTTTGATGGATGACGCGCCAGCGATTGATTTTCGCGCTAATTTAGCTTTCAATCATTCTACTATTGACTCTGTCCCAGGCCCTAATAATCGTCTTGATTCTCAGACGCCAGTGAGTGCTAATTTTGGTATGGACTACAAACTTAATGATATCCCTTTAACTCTGGGCGGTAATCTCAGTTTTCAAAATGGCGGACTAGTGCGTATATCTCAAGAGCAGTATAGCTATTCCATTCCTAAACGTGTGCTCGATGTGTATGCCTTGTGGAAGTTCGACACAAAGACTAATTTGCGTGTGGCGATAGGTAATGCATTACATCAGGATAATGTCTTCGCTACTCGTTTTGTTGGTAATAGCAGTACCACAGTGCGTAGCAGCACCTCGTTGACTAATTTCGCCTTGCGCGTGAATTTTGAATATAAATTTTAGTTTTATTTACTTCGTTTTCTACACAGCAAGGGTAAATTTTGTAAATCAACATTGGTTCTGTCTGCGCCCTTGACTGTCATTTTGTTCGGTACGTCGGCTCCTGCGCATATCCATGCGATGGGGACGACGGGGGCGTCTTCCACTACCGCTGGCCTTAAGGTCAAAATTCTATTTTTTAATGCGCTACTGGCGCGGTTGCCAAAGGTGATGTGAATCGCGCCGTTTTCTATTGCCACGTTTTGCACGAAATTGCTGACAATTTTATCGGGTCAATAATTCAACAAAATAGGTTTGGATATAACATCTCGGCCAAATCAAAACATAGTGTAATTTTTGCTTACCTGCTACCTCACGGGAAAATGCACTCTGCGTATTCTCCAACTTCGCTAAATGAATTAGATTTCTGTCTTACTCCAACGATTTTCAGCCCAACAAATTTTAATCCTAATTCGTCATTTTATAAAGTATGAAATGGTCAACCTGGGCTTTTCAGCATTGCGGGGGTATAACTGCAA
>JAIELM010000169.1 GCA_019752975.1 Undibacterium sp.
CCTGACGATGATGCTAAAATAGGGTTAGGACTTACGCAAAATTGCGCTGGCTAGACGCAGAGCCGAAGGCAGTACTTCAGTACGACAAGGCGATAGCAACAACGCCAGTGTCTGTTTTGCGTAAGTCCTATTGGTGTTGGTCGTTGCATTTGAAAGCTTATTACTCATTTATGCGTACCGCAATGTCATCTTATAGGCTCTCTCACTTTTGCGCTGTGCGCAAGCTGTTGACATCGCTTGTACTGATCTGCGCCGGCATCGCGATGGCATCGACCGCAGCATCCCAGACCCTCCGTTTCAACCAGTTAAAAATCGCGAATGGTTCGTGGGATGATAATGTCTCAAACGACTATATTACAGCGATCCAACAAGACCATCGGGGCTTGATGTGGATAGGCACCGTGAACGGCTTAGTACGCTATGATGGACGTCGCATCCGTGTTTTCGGTGCAGATCCAGACAACCCCCACACCTTAAGTGACCGCACGGTCAACGCCTTGATGGTCGATAACCAAGGTTCGCTTTGGCTAGGTTCGCGAGGTGGGGTTGATCGCATGGATTTAAAAACGGAAACCATTAGCCGCCTAGCACTGCCCGAGGATATTCCTTTATCCAAGCGTGCGGTGTCGTCTTTGGCTCTTGGTGAAGAGGGAAAAATCTGGATTGCGACTCGTACCAATTTATTGCGCTTTGACCCAAAAGTAAACGGCGCTTCACAGCTACAACGATTCCCATTTAATTCGAGCACGGGTCCCGGAGCCAGCGATTTTTTTGGGAAAATGCTTAGCGATTCGCAAGGTGGCCTCTGGTTGAACCGGGGCTCTTGGCTGTTGCACTTAAATCGTCACGGCGAGGTCTTGTCGCAATTTAATCTCGCTGTTTTGTCGGCAGATGACAGTCCCACGACGTTTTCAATTGATACCATGAGCTTAGATGATCAGCAAAGACTGTGGTTGGGTACCACTCGCGGTCTACAAGTCTGGGACACAAGTAGCGCCACACCGACACTACACACTTTGCACCTACCGATTAAGCTTCCCAAAGAGCAGATAAAAACAATCATGATGGATGAAGAAAAATCCATATGGGTAGCCTACGGAAGTGGTGGAGGTATTGTGCGTATCCGTGAAACAGAAAATGCCGCAGTGGCGTTTCGTCACACACCGAACTCACCAGACAGTCTAGCCGGTGATTCCATTTTCGCGCTATTTCAAGACCAAGCAGGAATACTTTGGGCGGGCACTTGGGGAAGTGGAATTAGTCTAGCGGATCTTCGTTACAAAGGTTTTTCAAGTTATAGCTATGATGCCGAAAACCCCACTAGCCTCTCCTCTCCCGATGTGATGGCGATTGTGTTGACTGATAATACGCATGCATGGATAGGCGCCTACGGCGGCGGCTTAAATTATCTCGATCTACAAACCGGTGTTAGTCAGCGTTTCTCCTTTGAAGAGACCGGGCACAAAGCGCTTAAGGCTATTTTGCCGCTTGCAGATGCTAGCTTGTGGCTGGGTGGTGACGAAGGTTTATCACTCTTTAACCCAAGCACAAAATACTCAAAAAAAATAGAACTCGCTTTAGAGAACCGGAGAAGTAAGTCCATTAGTTCACTCCAGATAGATCGTGTTGGCAATCTCTGGGCGGGAAGTGCTTTGGGTTTACATCGTTTATCGCCCGATGGAAAACTACGGACTTTCAAAGCGGATAATTCGATAGGTGCATTGAATAATGACACGGTTGACGCCCTTTTACTTGACCGTGACAACCACCTTTGGATCGGTAGCAAAGGTGGATTGCATTTATGGGATCCGGCTAAAGATCAATTTTTACAACCGCTCAAACCGAGTCCACAATTACTTCAGCCTAAGCAATTAGGTATTTACGGTTTACATCAGGATAATCAAGGACGTATCTGGGTCGCAGGCTCGCTCGGGCTATATCAACTATTGCAGGATGAGTCAGGTTGGCGACTTGAATCTTGGCGTGATATTGAAGGCATGCCGACAGGTTGGCAGCTCAGTGTGCAAGTAGATCAAACTGGTACGCTATGGGTGGGCGGTGAACGCGGCCTAACTCGGGTCGATATCGCCAAAAAGAAGGCGCATCTGTATTCCAATGTGCATGGCCCTATCGACGGCGATATTAATTTTGGTGCTAGCGCACAGAGCGCCGATGGGCATGTTTTTTTCGGCGCCAAAAGTTTAATTGCCTTCGATCCTAGCAAACTCAAAGACAACCTCACCATGCCTCAAGTGAGCTTGTCGAATATCTTGGAATTCAATCGCTCATTGCTCAACGACCGAGATAGTCTTGCGCGCAAGACTGAGGCGGAAAAAAAATCCACTATCGAAACGATCAGCAGTTTGCATGAACTGGGCGTGACTGGACTTTTGCAAGACGCCACCGCCATACAACTCACGCCCAAGCAGGCGATGATCAGTTTTGAATTCGCCACCACCCAATATTACAAATCCAATCAAGCACTCATAGCCTGGAAACTAGAGGGCTTTGATCGCGATTGGATATACGGAAAACCCGGTGACGCAATCGCCACTTATACCAACCTAGATCAAGGCGATTACGTTCTACGTGCGAAGTCCGCCAATTCGGTAGGCGACTGGGCTAGCGACGAATATCACTTGAAGGTAACGGTACTCCCTCCTTTTTGGCGCAGTTGGTGGTTTAGATCTGCCATGCTACTCACTTTGCTAGTGATCCTAGTCGCAATTTATCGTATTCGTATGCGAGTAATCGAGCAGGTGAGACAAAGACTAGAACAGCAAGTGAAATCTCGAACCCAACAAGTGGTTGAACAGCAGAAGCAGCTCTTACAAGAAAAAGAGTTTGCTGAGGCGCAGCGCGAAATCGCCGAGACGCAAAAGGAAACCGCTGAAAAAGCGCGACGTGACATTACCCTACTCAGTGAGATCGGCCGAGAAATCAGCGCTTCACTCGACATCGTCTCAATTCAACGAGTGTTGTATAACCATGTAGCCGAGTTGATGGATGCCGATGTTTATGGCGTAGGTATGGTGCGCTGGGACGAACGTGTGGTCGCCTTCGACAACGCAATGCAGCAAACTATTCCATTTGAAAAATATACACGTAGCCTAGATGCGCCAGAACAACCTGCGGCACAATGTGCTCTATATAGCAGAGAAATAATCATTCAGGAGTTCACCTACGACAATCTCGACAACCAGGAAGCTGGACGTTATCCAGCAAAAAAATTACGCCTAGCGGATGGCAGCATACCGCTCAAGACCCGTTCGGGATTGTATGTTCCGATGGTGCTACATAATAAAGTCATGGGTGTCTTGACGGTTCTTAGTTTTCGTAGCAACGCCTATGATGTCAACCATCTGGCCATGTTACGCACACTCGGTGCCTATGCAGCCGTGGCTTTGGAAAAGGCTGAGGCCTACCAAAATTTGCAAATGGCGCAGACGAAATTAGTCGAGCAAGAAAAATTAGCCGCGCTTGGTTCCTTGGTTGCGGGGGTTGCTCATGAGCTCAACACCCCAATAGGGAATAGCCTATTAATGGCCAGTTCATTAATAGATACTAATACAAGCTTCCTAGCCAAGATTCGCCTAGGGAGCATGCGACGGTCTGAATTGGAAGCGTATATCGACAACAGCACCGAGGCGGCCGAGCTGATCTTACGTAATCTCGACAACGCAGCGGGGCTGGTATCGAGCTTCAAACAAATCTCTGTCGATCAGACCAGCGAAAATAGACGTTCATTTGAACTGGCGCAGTTTTTCGACGACTTGGCGACCACTTTTATGGCGAGAATACGCCGTGAAGGTCAACAGTTACGTATAGAGATCCCCGACGATATAGTCATGGATAGTTTTCCTGGCCCCTTAGGTCAAGTAATCACCAACCTCATCGTCAACTCCTTGGTGCATGGGGTAGTAGGCCAGTCTGATGGCGTCATCAAAATCGTGGCGCAAATGATGGGCAGCAAATGGGTAAAGATCAGTTTCGCCGACAATGGTCGCGGCATCACGGCAGAAAATGTTGGACGTATTTTCGAACCCTTCTTTACCACCCGATTAGGGCAAGGTGGAAGTGGGCTTGGCTTACATATCAGCTACAACATCATCACCTCACTATTGGGAGGAAATATCACCGTCACGAGCCAATACGGGGAAGGATGCTGCTTTAC
>JAIELM010000014.1 GCA_019752975.1 Undibacterium sp.
GGTACTTCCGCATTTTTGCGCGAGAACGCCAAACGTATTGGACGTCAGATGTTGACCGCCGGCGGAGCGGATCAATTAGTCGCCGATGGCGGTCCGAATGGCCATTCGGTATTCACTTGGACTTTGCTACAAGCCCTGAATGGTAAAGCAGACTTGAACGGTGATGGGATGATCACCGCCACAGAATTAGCCGCGTATATTGCGCCTGCGGTCGCCAACGTGTCTCAACAAACTCCTGCCTTTGGTAGCCTGCCAGGATCTGAAGGAGGTGAGTTTATTTTTGAGATGCGACAATCCGAGCAAGGCGAAGGAGAGTTTTTAAATGCCAACACCAATCAACTGTCGGCAGAGGCGATTGCTTTGAATAATAAACTAGACGATGCAGCAGTCAAAGTCAGTAGCGGTAGTCCTATCGTGATTAAGAATCTCAGTGGTGGCGAACAGAAAATTAGCGCACCGAAATTGGTCGAAGGTTCTTCTAAACACAGAGCGCAAAGAGCGAATGATCTAGGCCTGCAACATTATCGTGAGAAGCGCTATGTCGAGGCGGAAGCGGCTTTTACTGAGGCGCTCAAGTTCAAACCTGATTTTGCCTTGGCGGCGAATAATTTAGGCTTCGTTTTTCTCAAGCAAAAACAATATGTGCAAGCGGCTCGGTGGTTTGAAAATACCCTCAAAATTGATCCCTCACGCGCCATTGCCTATGTCAATTTAGGCGATGCACGAATGGCCTTGAATGACAATGAAAGTGCTAAAAAAGCTTACGCAAGTTATTTGGAGTTGACACCAAATGGTAGCAGTGCCGCGTATGTGCGCGAGGTTTTGCGTAAGTGGTAAAAGACGATGTGAAATCGTAATGAGGCAATTCGCTCGGTAGCCATCTTTCCCACTTCATTTGTCGGAGGATGGTTCTATGGTCGTTCCTCAAAAGGCGTTCAGGAATTAGGATCTACCTGCCTATTGGCTTAAATCAAGTCAATCTCAATTCGCAAACTTAGCTCTTACCTGTTCAATATAACGCTCACTCACAGGTACCTCGTGGCCACACAATAAATGCAGGCTGTACACCCCATCTCCTACAACTTGGACCTTTTGCATCTGATCGGTGCGCACAATTACCGTGCGATGCACTCTTAAAAATTCTTGTGCGTCCAGTAGCGTTTCGATTGCTGCCAAGGTCATACGGTGTAACACGGTACGGCGGGCGAGGTGGAGTTCCACATAATTGCTGGCGCTAGAAATCCACAGCACGTCCTTGAGTTGAATGCACTCCATTTCACCTACTGAACGTACCACCAATTGTTGTATTTGGTCCCGCTTTTGCGCTTGTGACTGGACATACATTTCTAACACTGTGGCATAGGCTTTTCTTTGTTCTAGCATTTCATGGGCGCTTTGTAAGACAGATGCAAGACGTGAAGGATTAAATGGTTTGAGCAAATAATCTAGCGCGTGCACTTCAAAAGCTTCTACCGCATGGGCGTTGTAAGCGGTGACAAAAATGATTAGTGGCGGCTTGCTCATGAGGCTGATGCTGCGAGCTAGGCTGATGCCACTTTCTTTTGGCATTTGTATGTCCAAGAACACGACATCAACGACATTATTTTGCAAAAAGTCCCTAGCATCACTGGCATTGTTGAATTGACCTAGGATTTGCCAATCTGGGTGGCTGGCAAGCGCGTAGGCTACTGTGATGCGTCCTGCGTCTTCGTCATCGACCAAGATGACACGGTGTTTTGTTGGTTTACTCGATTGATTCATGATTGATAGAGCGGCAGTTGTAGCTCAAGTACAAATCGTCCAGCCTCGCTACGGGTGCTTAACTTGGCACGTTCGCCATAAATCAAATCTAGGCGCGCGCGGGTATTGCGTAGCCCAAGACCAGCACCGGGATTAGGGCTGGTTTCATGATGATACGGATTGCTGATTTGTACGTGTAAAAGTTTTTCATCGTGACTAAATTGGATCTGGATATCACTGGCTTCTTGATGGCAATCAAGATCGTGACGTAAGGCATTTTCGATCAGCGGTTGAAGTAGTAAGGGTGGGCAATCGGCTGCTAAGCAAATGGCATCGACGCCTCGAATGGAGACTTGCATACGCTCGCCATAACGTAGTTTTTGTAGATTCAAATAGTCTTCGATGAAGCGTAATTCTTCAGCTAAACTCACCCAATTTTTTTCACTTGCACTTAGCGCATAGCGCAATAAATCAGATAGACCATTAATCCCACCAAGGGCATTACTTTTATTGTCGGACATGACCAAGGCGCTAATGGCGTTCAAAGCATTAAAGACAAAATGCGGTTCTAATTGCGCACGTAAAGCAAGCAGGTGCTGTTGTTCAAGTTCAAGCTTGAGTGCCAACATGTCGGCGCGCTCTTGTTGCCATAGGCGGCTGCGCTCCTGACTCTGTTGCCACACTTTGATGCTGGCAATCGCGACAAACACCATCGTTGCTGAGGTTAAATGAAAAAAACTTGCGAGGCGGTCAAATAAGAGTACTTGGCTCTGCATGTTTTCCCAGGTGAGCGCATAGCCTTCATCAAGCAAAAAATCTTTGATTACAAAAATCAGTTGCAATGGTAATAGCAGTAACAATAAAGCGGCATAAGCAGAAAGAAGATACTTCCCTGATGATAGAATGCGCGGCCAGCGGGTGAAGCAATAATAAATCACCAAACTAAGCAAGGCAAAAGCCATGGCGCTGTCGGCCCAGACTTTAAAAATTTCCCAATAATCAGGATGCAAATCTTTGCGTAAATCGTTGTTAAGTGAGGTCAGGGCACTGATGGCACTAAAGATGCTCCATCCGAGGATGTTCAAAGCGATAAGACGCAAATGATACTGCCAAGTACTTGGCTTAGGCTGATGGGGAAATGGTAGTGAGCTATGGTTCATAGGACGAAAGTATAACAGCAGCCGTTGCGTAATTTTCAGGCAAAGGCCTGTACTAGTCACCTCAGCGCGGCGATTCATCCCTTAAGGGGGGGAACTGATTGGTAGCTGCGCTTGTCTAATCGGATAATTGTTGGATGATTGATGTAGGGCGACTGTAAAGTCGCGCTTATACGAGTTTGCGTTAAGGAATTGATTTGAATACGAAGTTAAAAAAAATAATGTTAGCAGGATGTTTTTTAAGCTTGCCTTTTTATGCTCAGGCCCAGGCACCACTAAAAATCCCACGTGCACCACACCCACCAGTGATTGCAGAGTATATCAAGGGAACACCGAGTTTTGTAGGTGTAGAAGTTAACGGTTTTAAGCAACGTCAACCTAGCGATGGCATGCCGATTTCGCAGCTGACTAAGGCTTATTTGTCTTATGATGACACCCATTTTTATGCCGTATTTGTGGCCAAAGATGATCCTAAATTAGTTCGTGCTCGAATCGCTAAACGAGACGATTTTGAGGGGGACGATTTCGTGATTTTGGAGTTGGACACTTTTCACGACAAACGCCGCGCCTATACGTTTTTTGTTAATCCATATGGGGTTCAATTTGACGCCAAGCGAACTGAAGGTTTGGATATGGATAGCGATTTTGAGACGCAGTGGCAATCCGATGGTCAGATGACTGAGGATGGTTATGTGAGTATGATGGCGATTCCATTTAAAAGTCTGCGCTTTCAAAATGCCGACGTGCAAACCTGGGGTTATACGCTAGGACGTCAAATTTCTCGCAATAATGAAGTCGCCTACAGCCCGGAGTTGACCGAACGTATTGCGCCTGTAGTACCACAATTTGGTACGCTGCAAATTCCCGAAAAACTACAAGCAGGACGCAACCTGCAATTTGATCCTTTTGTTTATACAGGTCAGTCCAAAACCATTACCCGTGCACCACTTCTCCCGACATGGCGCACCGAGAGCAAGACACAAGTCGGTTTCGATGCCAAATGGGTGTTGGGTGATTCAACTTCGCTAGATCTGACTGTTAAGCCTGATTTTAGTGAGGTTGATTCAGACGAACCGCAATCGATAGTGGATAAACGTTACGAAGTGCAAATGCCAGAAAAACGCCCATTTTTCCTAGAAAATTCAGCTTATTTTCAAACGGCGATACCCTTGTTTTTTTCGCGTCGGATCGCCGAACCGCGTGGTGGAGTTCGCGTTACTGGGCGCGAAGGTGCTTGGGCTTATGGTGCTTTGCTGATCGATGATCA
>JAIELM010000347.1 GCA_019752975.1 Undibacterium sp.
AGCTTCGTTTCAAGATGCTGTCGTGCCTTTTTGCTTCATCGTGAAAACCGAAAACCAGGCTGCATCTTCGCACTTTTACGAATTAAGTTTAAGATGAAACGTCGAAATTGAATTTCATAGATGAGACTACGGCACGCAAATCACGGTTACATTTTTCAGGTGCGGTTTATCATGTACCGACGCGCAATTGATGGTGAATAGTTTTGAATACGCACTGGACTCTTTGCTAATCTACTAGCAATCAAGCGATCAATTCGCATACAATCCCCTTAGTCAATCGACTAGCTGCAGTTCAGTCCAACAAAGTTTATCCGCCACACTGATCGCGGATTCTTATTTTTGCGTTTCCGGTGCTGCGAATAAATGCTATTCGTTGGGCGCGACTCGATAGCACCCATATTTATCAGAAATAGGACTTACGCAAAATTGCGCTGGCTAGACGCAGAACCGAGGGCAGTACATTAGTAGTACCCAAGGCGATAGCAACAACGCCAGCGACTGTTTTGCGTAAGCCCTAAAAAATCAGAAGGACACATCAATGAGAATCAACGGAACATTCAAGACCAAAGACTTTAAGCCAGGAGTCCTTTCGCCCTCACCGGGAATCGAGACGGGATTACCTACCGGCGTTGCCACTATGGAAAAGCAGTATTTCGGGCAGATCGAAGGGCGCTCAGCCACACTATTCACTGCGGCATTCGACCCCACGTCCGTGCGCGGTGCCTATTGCGCGATGGAATCCTTCGATGGCTCATTGAACGGAAATCGCGGAACATTCAATTTCATTCACTCAGCAGCGACGAGTGGAAAAAATAGAACCAACGAGTTCTTCTCGATAGTAGAAGGCAGCGGAACAGGTGATCTGCGGGCGATTAAGGGGACCGGCGGTATGCGAATCGATCCTGATGGTACGCATCACATCTGGTTTGATGTGAGCGAGCTGTCTTATACCAACCAGAATTAAATACTATCGTAACTCTTCATTGAAAACCCTTCAACGCCGAGGCGCCGAGGCGCTGAGAAAACCGGAGAAAATCTCTGCGTTCCTCTATTTTTCTGCGTCTCGGCGTTGAAGGGTTTTCGTTTTTCAACCCACGTTCAAAATTTAAAAGTTATCGCACTATTTAATTGGAATCGGTCTCAGCTGATATTTGAATGTGGCCTCGTCGTAGTCACATGTCACCAGCGTTACGAGAAATTTGTTCATGCGGGTGCAATCGAAGGGCGACGTGAGGATTTTCATCGTCGAGGAAAAGACGATAGTCGCATCTTGGGAGAAGATCAATTTCCCAACCTGATGTTAAGCCGAGATTTTCCATTAGGCGCACCTGCGGTACTATTTGTGCGCTGACGGCGCATTGCAATTATCTATAGGTTCAATTGCGATCGTTTGCCCTATGGGGTGACCTCTTGTTGTGTCACCTTACTTTATAGGGCGTTATATTTTACAGAGGAGATACCTTAGCGATTCTCAGAGTGGTTCTGTAACCAATGTATAAATGCGTCTTTCGGCATCGGTTTGGCGAAATAATAGCCTTGGCCTTCGCTACAACCCTCAGTCTGCAAAAAATCACATTGTTGCAGCGTTTCTATGCCCTCAGCGACCACGTTAAAGCCCATGCTCTCTCCTAGAGCGAGGATAGCGCGAATGATAGCCAAGTCTTTGGCATTGGACGGAACATCACGAATAAAGGCTCGGTCGATCTTTAAGGTGTCGATCGGTAATTCACGTAAATAGGCCAGCGAAGAATAGCCTGTGCCAAAGTCATCAATCGCAATCGTCACGCCTAAAGCTTGAATCGCCAACAGTATGGTTTTGATCTCTTGCGGATTTTCCATCATGAATGTCTCTGTGATTTCGATTTCCAGTGCACCGCTAGGTATTTGGTATTTTTCCATACTTTGCTTAAGAATCGCCACAATATCGCTACGATAAAATTGTGGCCCAGCGACATTGATTGACAGTCGTTTGGGGTTGATCTTGGCCGCTTGCCACTCACAGAAATCCTTACACACTTGGCGTAGTACCAACTCACCTATTGGTAAAATCATGCCATTTTGTTCGGCTAAAGGAATAAAGTCGTTAGGGGGTATTAATCCACGTAGCGGATCACGCCAACGTACTAAGGCTTCTGCGCCTAAAAAGCGCCGATTCGATAAATCAATTTGCGGTTGATACCAGACTTCGAACTCGTTTTGTTCTATCGCTCTACGTAAACTTCTCTCAGCATGTAAACGTTGTTGCGCTTTTTCTGTCATGGCGGATTGATAGAAGCAGTAGGTATCTCTGCCTTTGGCTTTTGCCTCATACATAGCGGCATCTGCATTGCGAATTAATTCATTACCATCCTCCGTATCGTCGGGGTAAATAGAGATGCCGACGCTGCTGGTGACCATGACAGTATGCTCATTGACTAAGTAGGCTTCTTGTGACGCTTCTAAGATTTTTTGAGCAGCTTGAATCGCGTCATCACTATCGCTTAATTCGTTAATGAGAACCGCAAATTCGTCGCCACCTAAGCGGGCGACTGTATCTTCAGCACGCATACAATGGCGCAAACGTTGTGCAACCAATTGCAGCAAGCGATCGCCAATTGGATGTCCTAAACTATCGTTGACGGTCTTAAACCCGTCGAGATCAAATAAGACGATCGCTAGCTTCTTGTGGTTACGGCGGGCATGAGTCAGTGCTTGCGTGACGCGGTCTTTAAACAGTACACGGTTCGGTAGCTCAGTGAGCGCATCAAAGTGGGCGAGTCGTTCTAGCCTTTCTTGTGCATGCTTGACCTCCGTGATGTCTGAAAAAACAGATACATAATTCGTGGTCTCTCCAGCCTCATTTTTTATCGAGGTGATGGTTTGCCATACCGGGAAAATTTCTCCATTTTTACGGCGATTCCAGATCTCGCCTTGCCACACGCCATGATGGATAATTTGGTGCCACATCTCTTGATAAAACAAAAGATCTTGTCGCCCCGACTGTAACATATTGGGATTGCGCCCGATTGCCTCTTGCGCCGTGTAGCCTGTGATGTTGGTGTAGGCCTGATTCACCAACACAATGGAGGCAGAAATGTCGGTAATGATAATGCCGTCAGCAATATGGCGAAACACAGTCGCAGCCATCTTTCCTTCGTTCTCGCTGCGCTTACGTTCTGTGATATCGGTAGAAATGCCGACAACTGCCCAAGCATCACCCTGTTCGCTATACAGTGGGTTTTTGGTGGTCAAATATGTATGCAGACCATCCGCTTCCAAATTGCTTTCTTCAAAGGATTGGGTCTGGCGACTGTTTAGCACCAGTAAGTCATTTTGATAATGTTCTTGTGCGATCTCGTCAGGAAGAAAGCTAGTTCTGTCTTTTCCAAGAATTTCAGAGCGCGGGTGTCCAACCGCTTTTTCAAATTGGCTGTTACATAAAATCAGCTTATTGTCGATGTCAACGATGTACACCAAGGCCGCAGCATGTTCGATAATGGCCGACAATAATTGTTGATTTTCACCTTCTTTTCTTGCCATCTCTTTGCGTTCTGTAATGTCGCGCCATACGCAGTAAATCACTTGTCGCCCTTTGATCGTCATACGCGATAAGGTGACCTCTGCCGGAAAATTGCTGCCGTCAAACCGGGTATGTATCCATTCAAATCGATGCAAACCGCGCTCGTCGGCAAGCTGCATCATGCGTTCGGCTTTCGCAAACGAGGTTTCACCATCAGGCTGGAATTCGGGTGAAAGCTTAGAAGGATGTGTGTTATTCAGCGCTTCCTTACTTGGATAATTGAGCATTTCTACTGCGGCTCGATTGCACAGTGTAAATTGATGACCATCGATAATCCAAGTCGGATCGGGCGAGTCTTCAAACATGGATTGAAAACGCGCTTCCTCTGCCGCCAATTTTTTCTCAACTTCATCTTTATGACCAAGAACCAGCATCAGCTTGTCATGGGATAAAGTGAGCGAACGCAATCGTTGAGCTTGGCGCAGATACATCGTCACAAGGACTGCCAGCAACGCTAATAGCAGGAGGAATAAGCCTAGCAGCGTCACGTCTCTGAGAAGTAAATTCAACATAGGGTCAATATTTTCTATTGGCAATAGTCAATCGCAAAAAAGAACGGTATGGATGCGTCAAATCGACAAATAGG
>JAIELM010000399.1 GCA_019752975.1 Undibacterium sp.
AAGTAATCGGATTGGGCTGCCAGCCAGCGTCGCCCCAGACCAGAGGAATTTCGTTAGGGCTGAATATTTTCGTCGGACTCATACAATGGCTCCCATGCCGCTGGTGAAAGGCGCTAATACAGAAGGCCCGTGCAGAACTACTGACTCGATCGTGAACTGAGCCGAGGCCCAAGATTGCCTGGAGCGTGCCCTACTACATCCCATAATCAATGGCCGGCTGGTGAGTGAGTCAAAGAGATTGAGGGCGACTCAATCATTGCTTGCAACATGCCCTCAATTTCAAAAATGTCCTCAAGGCCGCCCCGAAGCATGACCTGGAGCGCAGACTGCCCTGAACACGACGGATTGCTGCTTGGTCGACGCAGCCAAGATACGGCGTCATTAGGGCTATCGAGAGACAGCCTTTTTAATATCTCGGCCATATGGCTGTATCTGCCAGCACGAATCATTAACTCGCAACGGGCCATTGAGCTAATTTCTTCGCAACGGTCTAGGTCTGGTAAAAGCAGGTTGACCTCGTGTGAAGAGCAGCCCCATCGAGCGAGTACTTTTGCAGCTGACTGTATAAAGAGTTTGAAGTCTTCATCAGACGTCTCATGCAAACGCACCCACCAACCGCTCAATGCTGCCCACATAGACTCGATGTAGCTCGCGTTTTGATAGCGTTTTCGCTCACTGACTTGCGACGCAGTGGATGTCCTGAGCCACCTGCCTAGCTGCGATTGCAGGCAGTACTGGCACAAATCAATAGCCACATTGGCACCATCACCAAACAACGAATCATACCCACCAGTGAAGTCGACACTCCTGAACTCGTAGAACTCGCGGTCAAAATGTTTTGCTGTTAGCCCGCACCGATCACATAGCATTTCTGTAAGCACCTGCGCGCTCGTCGTGGTTGTGTTTTGCACCTTTAGCCTCTCGGTCTTGCCAGCCACACGAAATCCTTTAGGGCGCCAGCTGAAAGCGTCATCTCGACCGTATCAAACTACGGCGTGAAAAATTATTGGAGGAAATGGTTTCTCCGTGCGCACCTGTACATCGGGGCTGCTCAACTCCCACATATGAGACTGGTAAAGGATTAACTACAGCCAAAAAGCACGCAAATATTCATACTATACTGTGAAGACGAACCGCCATCCATAACCGACAGTCGCCTGTTGATGGAATGGGAGGCGGCGTGAAAGAAAGTCTTGAGTTCGGAAGAGTGCTGCGACGGTTACGTTTGGCTGCTGGGTTCACACAAGAACAACTTGGCCACGAAGCTGGCTTGCAGCGGAATTACGTGAGCCTTATGGAGCGCGGAGTCAATCAGCCAACGCTAACGACGCTCTTCAAGTTGGCTGCCGTGCTCAACATCTCTGCTTCCGAGATGATTGCTGAAGTCGAAAAGAGCTGTAGCGAGTACTGAGAGTCACTTGACTGGCGCTGCAATATCCTTGATGTCTTCACCGGAAATCAGCCTTTCCTCACCTTCTGAACGCCCGTTATCGGCCCAGTGCGAAATTGCACTCCACTTGACCACCTGCTTGCATTCGACCTGACCAGTCATTTGCATTCGCGCTGACCACCCGTTTTCAATCAATTTGACCAGCGCACGAGGCAATGGCGACCGGCAGAGAGCGGCCAATAGCTGCCATTTAAAGCAGCGCCACCGGTACAAGTTCGCTAAAGATCATGAAATAACAGGCCAACCATCTCCGCTGCAAGCAGTTGCTTGTGTGGAGTGAGGTATATCCGAAGCTGCTCACCAGGTCTCCTGTTGCTGCACTACGGCAAAAAAGACGCATCGCGCTCTGGTGTTTCACAATGTGATCCGCGAAGTGACTGATGCATTCTCAGGATCGCGAGTCACACCAGGGCATGGCCTAGCGTCCATTTTGCGGATCAGGCTTCAGCTCTAATTCTTCCAAACTGCTCTAAGCCAGAATCTTCAAGAATGCGCAAAATACGTTGTGGTGTTATATCGAGGATTGCAGTGTTACCTGCATATAGATAATTACCGATATAAATTATGTTATCAGCATTGATTGGAAGCTCAACCTTGTGCTTAATTATTCGGCTCAAGAAGCTCTCCCGATTGATCCGAAAGATCTTTTTGCCTGTTTCAGGATAAAGTTTTAACTTATCTACAACCTCTTTGCTGAGGTCACTTTCAGACCTCAATCGAAACTTAGTTCGAACCATTTGACTCCATTCACCAGCTTTATAATGACGATAGGCTAGGGTCTCAAATAGCTTCATCATTCCCCAGTCGGAGGTCTCAAGAGTTGCGAAGATACCATTAAGCGCGCGCCCTAAATCTGAATACCCTGACCAGTCGTCTTGACACTTGTACCTCAAATCATGCTCGACTTCGTGCCATCCTTCAGAAAGAACCGTTCGAATTTGAACTTCAAACGTATCGTCCAGCACGTCATAAGAATCCAAGAGCGTACTATTCTCGGAAATCTCAGGAGGAAGCTTAAATATCAGATTGCAACGGTTCGCGGTAAAGACCGAACCATTGGGCGTATCGATGGTGGAGGAGTGCTCGTCGTAGTTAAACGAATTTTTCAAAACATCCATAGCTACGGCCTGATCGTCAGGAAAATACAGCGCTACTCGCACGCCGAAAGTGTCTTGGATCTTCTTGCCCGTAGGGGTGTATTTTCCAACCGATTTATTGATTTTCTTTTCTATGGATTCAACACTTTTAGCTCTCGAAAACACTCGGCAAAGCAATCCGATTTTATCCAGTTCGGACTGGATTAAGTGCTGGAGATTGTTGGCAATCAATTTATCAGGAGAAACGGACATTAGCTGCGTCCCAGCATTGTTTTTACTTCCGAAATATGTTCGAGGTTTAGTTCTAGAACGCTGTTTTTGCCACCGTCACGGATAAACCGCTGCCGGCGTAATGAAGCAATCGCCTCAAGGATTTCGTCTTGGCCGATTTGTGCGGAGTTCGCGCAAACGATTCTAATGGGTCGATGTTTGTGGAAAGTGGGTCTCCCTTTGGGCCAGAATTTTTCGAGAACGAATATCTCAGCGTCCGGGAATTTCCGCACTATCGTTGTGTCGTCTACCGCCCTTTGTTGGAGGGCTAATAGGAGATTTGGGTTGTCTGAGTCGCAGCCGAGCGCGTGGATAACACCGCCCTCTTCATCATGTTCGAAACCGCAATTAAAAAAACGGCAGTTAATGAAGGACACTTTATCCATGTGCTTGCCGACTAATGTCACGTCCGAGAAACAGCAGCCAATGAAAATGAAGTTTTTGATCGAATTGGATTTGCCAATATCAACACTCTTGATTTCTATATTTTCTACCGAACCGTCACAAAGATCAATATCCAACCTATCAGTAAGCATGATCGTGTAAAGCACCTTGTCCGTTACCGGAAGGAACTCAAGAGAGAACTCTAGCGCGTTCCAAAGGTTCTGTTTCGTGTCATCGGCTCTGGCAATCGTCGCAATCACCGAAGGCTCAATAAATCGCTCGAATCCAGCCCACTCATTAGAGGTGTCATCAATGATTATCTCGGCGCAGAAATTTCCAAGTACAAACTCATTTACAAAGCCAATACCCTGGCCGTTCTCATTACTCCGATCCAACATTGCGTGTCCCGACAGTTTGGTCACAAGCTCCCCGAGCGTGGGGCGCTCTTCTGGTTGATACTGTTTGCGACTCTGGTCGAGCAATTCATAGTGATTTTTCAGAATAACATCTGAAATGTATTCTTTCGACTCGGAGGTATAGTTTCTCTCCATCATGTCGTTAGCAATAGTCTTAAGAATAGCGTACTGATCCTGAGGTAGTACGCGTAGATCTTGGCGGCGACGTTCCCGCTCAAGCATCGAAGAGAAGTATTTATCCACTATCGAGTTGGGGTTCGCGATTGCCGCATCAAACTCGATGCTAGAGATGCAACGAAGATAGGAAAGAAGTACGGGATTGCTCAGCCTATCGATTGGGAAGTTGACGAGTTTTAATGCATCTAGTCGTGCCGGCGGAATCCAGTCCTCAATGGTGGGCTCGCTAATACGGATGCGATAAATCTCGAAGTCTTCGTCATGCTTTTCCACCCATGAG
>JAIELM010000487.1 GCA_019752975.1 Undibacterium sp.
GCCGACTGTCTTACCTCGGTGCTAGCCAGAGAAGTTTTAACCGCTTCTTGTTCCTGCTTGATGGCGTTGGGGGTAAATTCGGCGCCGCTAGCGGTTCCTCCTGGCGTCACGGCTTGGTAGTATTTTTCCCAAGCGATATCACCTTCTTGTGCTGGTATTTCCAGCGCGGGCGCGGCCATCTCCGTTTTTTTGCCGGGTTCTCTTACTTTTCCTTCGATCGCATCGTTAAGCAGCTGCTCTAATGCGGAAGGCATAGTTGACAGTTCACTTGGTGCAGTTCCATTCGACAGAGCCGTGAGCTGATCGGACACGAAGCCACTCGCTTCGAGTGCAGCTTCAATGGCGATAGGTGTCACAGGCGACTGTCCAGTGCGCAGTGCGTCAAATAAATTTTCGGTAAGGTGGCATGCCGAGACCATCGCCGAAAGGTTCATGAAGCCTGCGCCACCTTTGATCGTATGAAAGGATCGAAAGACGGCGTTGAGCGTGTTCATGTCCCCTGGATTACGTTCTAGGGAAAGCAGGTGCTCTTCTACGTTGACCGCCAAATCCAATGCCTCAACGACAAATTCTTTGAGCATATCGTCCATTTAGAAACCCAAACTATCAAGTAGGTTGTCCACGTCGTCTTGTTCAAGTGCGGTAGTCGGAACAGACGGTCCTTCCATCAATTCGATCGCTTTTTCTTTGAGCTCTATTGGGGCATTATCCAATAAAATGTGTGTCAGTTCTTTTTCTACGGCTTGCGTGATGATGAGGACTTTTTTGATCAATTGCCCAGTTAAATCCTGAAAATCTTGCGCCATCATGATGTCGAGTAGGCGCGCTTTTTCAGCATCAGTTGAGACGATTGCTTTACTTGCGAAAGTTCTGGAGTCAGCGGCTAGGAGTTTAAAGTCCTCGATACTCATTTTGCCGGCAAAGAGTAAGTCCCACCGCGCTTCAACATCTTTGGCTGTCTTGCCCAATGCATCTTGTTCAGGTATCCCTTGGTCGGTGGCATTGAGCACCTTGTTGGCAGCTTGTTCTGTCAAGGTGGCGACATATTCTAGGCGACCTTGTGCGTCAGTGATTTGGGAAGCTACGTCCGTGAGTGATCGATCATAGCCTAATTCACGCATGGAATCATGCATGGTACGCACAAGAACACCCAAGCGATTGAACATTCCTTTGCTATCTGCAGCATCAGTAGAGCTGGAAGCTAGGCTATTACTGGAAGCAGACTTGGATGCTTTGTCGGTTTTCTTGCTTTTGCTCTCTTTGACTGGTTTGACCTCCTCTACCACTTTTACTTCAGCGGGTTTCGAAGCGAGCGTGCCTTGTTGTGCCGCCATCTCTTCAAACAAAGCGTCTAGATCATCAGTTGAATCCGTCATAATTTTCTCTTTTCTATTCAATTCTAAGCGAATTAAATCAATAAAAACTTTACTGATAGTAACAGAGGCTGCGTGTTCTAAGCATAACCCTCAGCAATAAAATTTGTCATTACTTTCTTTTGAATTTAAGGATTTTTTTTTAAATGGTCTGCTATTTTGCAACTAAATTCGTATTTTCACTGGCATTTAAGTGCGCCACAAATTTGTCCGGCGTAAGAATGGTGAATAAATGTAGGTGTTGAACCTTCTTCGCTAATTTAAGTAAGGCTTTGTCTTTAGTGATTAGGTAGTCTACTTCGGCATCTCGGCTAAATTCTAGGAATTTTTGATCGTCTTTGTCACTGCAATTTGGTAGCTTGATTGGTTTTTCCGGAAAGTGATCTACCGAAATGTTTTCGTCAAAGCTTGATACAATGCTGTCGCGTGTTTGCTCGTTAATAGGCAGGTGGGGGTAGTGTAGAACGGCTAGCCATTCGTCGCGACAATCGCTTCTGGTGCTGGCAATCAGCGTTTTTTCATGCAGTCCTTGTGCGATGACGGTCCATCTGGGATCCCTAAAAACGAATAAATCTAAGCAGACGTTGGTGTCGAGTACGATTTTTATTTTTTTTTGTGCTGCAATGCTTGACGCCATATTTTTGTTCTCTTTACTGGTGATTTGTCGATTTTATGCTTATTTTGTTGTCCCCAGCAAAAAGTCTCGATTTTGAGACACCAATTCCCCATAAAAAATCTACTCTAGCCCAATTTGCTAGCGAAGCTGCGCAATTGGTGCAGCACGCTAGTCAATTAACCGTTTTGGAGTTGCAAAACTTGATGAAGATTTCGCCTGCCTTAGCGCAGTTAAATCAAATGCGTTTTGCCGATTGGCGTACTTCACCCATTCCTGCATTGACTCGTCAGGCGGTGTTTGCTTTTGATGGTGATGTGTATGACGGTTTGGCGGCAAGACGTATGGATAAAGACGGCGTACTCTATTTGCAAGAGCATTTGAGAATCTTATCTGGACTTTATGGTGTATTGCGCCCTTTGGATTTAATTCAAGCGTATCGCTTGGAAATGGGCAGTCGTTTGCAAAACACTGTGGCAAAAAATTTATATGGTTTTTGGGGAGATAAAGTCACCGACTATTTGCAGCAAACTTTAGTCAAAAAAAATCGACAGGGATTGCTCAATTTAGCTTCAGAAGAATATGCCAAGGTGGTAAATTTTAAGGCTTTTTCTTGCTCTGTGATTAGCCCGGTCTTTGAAGATTATTCTAGTGGGAAATTTAAGATAGTCTCTTTTTTTGCAAAAAAAGCGCGCGGTATGATGGTACGCTATTGTGCCGAAAATCAAATCGAAGACATGGATGAGCTCAAGGAATTTGCTATGGAAGGCTACCGGTATTGCCACCAGAGCTCTAGCGAAATGCGTTGGGTGTATAGGCGCAAACAATTAAAATGAAAGATGAGGCGAGCACTATTTTGTGCCGCCTCTATTTGTTTTGCTAGCCGAACTAAATAGCTAAATAGCTGTAGAACTTAGAAAATTTTCCACCAAGGTTTTTTCACTCCGCCAGTGACCAGCAATTCACTATGAGGGAAGTTTTTCAAGAATACCCGATTGGTATCGTCTCTTAAATCAGTCATGCCCATCGCATCATAGGCTTTCATCAGGACAAATAGCGCTTCTTCGATTGCTGGTGCATCAGGATATTCCTTGATCGCCGATTGCGCACGGTTGGCTGCGGCGAGATAGGCATTGCGACGCAAGTAGTATTTGGCGACGTGTAAATCATACTGGGCAAGTGCATTAACCAAATACTTCATACGTATAACAGCGTCGGGTGTGTATTTGCTGTTCGGAAATTGGCTTGCTAACTCTTTAAACGCATCAAAAGAATCACGGGTAGCTTTGGGATCACGTTCCGTGATATCTTGATTGGCAACGAAGCTAAGAAAGCCCATGTCATCGTTGAAGTTAATTAAGCCACGGAGGTAGTACATATAATCCACGTTGGCGTGATTGGGGTGGAGTTTGATAAAGCGATCCACTGATGCTAAGGCCTGTACTTGATCGCCTTGCTTGTAGTGAGCGTAGGCGATTTCTAGTTGAGCTTGTTGAGCATAAGTACCAAATGGGAAGCGTGATTCTAATTTTTCGAACAATTGAACGGCACGCTCGTAGGAGCCGGATGACAATTCATCCTTCGCTTCAGCGTATAATTTCTCAGCGGGCCAACTTTTACTATCTTCTACTTTGTCGCCAAAAATGCCGCAACCTGCGAGTGATAAGGTGAGAATGAAACTGAATAACTTAAGTATTTTGATGTGCATAAATTAAATGTGCATGAAATTGAATAACGGATTATAGCCGAAAGCAAAAAAAGTGAAAGTCAAAGAAACAATGATATTACCTGAAACAAAGCGCAGTGACGATGTAATTGATCATGTCCATGCAAACCAAGCCAATGCTATGTTAGAACCTGAAACTGAAGCTGAAACTGAAGCTGAAACTGAAGCTGACATTGACGAGAGCGAATTAGCAGCACTCAACGGTGAAACCATAGAATTAAAATTACCAGACAGTGTTTGTGGCGAACGTTTGGATAAAGTCCTCTCAAAATTGGTTCCTCAGTTTTCTCGCGCTCGCATACAGCAATGGATAGAATCTGGTCATGTCCTCGTCGATGGTAAGGCATCCAA
>JAIELM010000092.1 GCA_019752975.1 Undibacterium sp.
CCCTCTTTCGCCACTGCCGCACCGATCAGGCCACCAATCAGCGCATGTGAGGAAGACGATGGTATTCCAAAGTACCAAGTAACCAAATTCCAAAATAGCGCTCCTACTAAAGCGCCAAATACCACGTAATGATCAATGATCGCCGGCTCTATCGTACCTTTGCCTATGGTTTTAGCCACCGACAAATTAAAGATAAAAAAAGCCAATACATTAAACAAGGCCGCCATAGCAACAGCCTGCCCCGGCTTCAATACACCCGTAGATACCACGGTCGCAATCGCATTGGCAGCATCATGAAAACCATTCATAAAGTCGAACAGGAGCGCGAGTATGACCAAAATAATGATCACCGTCAAAGTTGCGTGCATAATCGATTCTCTCTTAAGCGTTTTCGACGACGATACCTTCGATGATATTGGCTACATCTTCGCAACGATCAGTGACCGTTTCTAAGATTTCGTAGATGGCTTTAAGTTTAATGAGGTTGCGAACGTCCGGTTCATCTCTAAATAATTTAGACATCGCAGCACGCATAACATGATCTGCATCCGATTCTAAGCGATCAATCTCTTCGCAAATGGTGAGGATCTGGCGAGAATTATCCATATTGGGCAAAAGCGCAACAGCTTCTTTCACCTTAATCGCACAGGCTAAGCACAACTCAGCCAAGCGCTTGGCTTCCGGCGTAATCTCACGAATATCATAGAGCGAAATCGTTTGCGCGGCGTCCTCCAAGAGATCCAAAATATCATCCATGCGAGTAATCAACTTATGGATATCATCACGATCTAAAGGCGTAATAAAGGTCTTGTGCAAAAGCTCGATCGTATTGTAGGTCACGGTATCGGCTTGCTTTTCTATGCCCTCTATCGCGTGTACACGAATTTCGAGATCGTCAAAATTGGTCATTAGGGCGACCATTTCTTTTGAACCTTTCACACAGAGTTCTGCATGCTGATTGAAAAGTTCAAAAAATTTACCCTCGGTGGGCATTAAACGTCCAAACATTTTTTTCCCTTGAAAAAAAATTTAATTAAATCCCGTCCTTTTTATTTCAGGACTGTGGGTCATCTGACTTATTACAAAACAAAACTACAACGGTAAGGCGGTTACAGCTCGAACCGCCAGACTAAAAAAATAGACCTACAAAACAAAATCATCAAAAGCCAACAAAAAAATTTATTCGTTGTCGCCATAAACATTGAGCGACCCGGTGTAATTATCAAACTTGGTGTACTCGCCCAAGAAGGTTAAGCGCACACTACCGATAGGTCCGTTACGTTGCTTACCAATGATAATTTCCGCCGTACCTTTATCCGGTGAATCGGGGTTATAAACTTGATCGCGGTAAATAAATAAAATCACGTCAGCATCCTGTTCAATCGCGCCAGACTCACGCAAATCGGACATCACCGGGCGCTTATTGGGCCTTTGTTCTAGTGAACGATTTAACTGTGACAGTGCAATCACTGGGCATTGCAATTCTTTAGCTAAGCCCTTTAAACTACGTGAAATTTCTGAGATTTCAGTGGCGCGATTCTCACCTTGGCTATTGCCCGACATAAGCTGTAAGTAATCGATAATAATGAGACCCAACTTGCCACATTGACGCGACAGTCGGCGTGAACGAGCACGCAACTCGATAGAACTCAACGCCGGTGTCTCATCAATATACAACTGCGCATCATTCATCTTTTGAATCGCGTGTGTCAATCTTGGCCAATCTTCATCCACCAAACGCCCGGTACGCAAACGATGTTGATCAAGCTTACCAACCGAACCTAACATACGCATGGCTAATTGCGCGCCACCCATTTCCATTGAAAATACCGCTACTGGCAAACCACTGTCTATCGCAACATTCTCACCAATATTGATCGAGAACGCCGTCTTACCCATAGAGGGCCGACCTGCAACAATAATTAAGTCGCCCGGTTGTAAGCCAGAAGTCATGCGATCTAAGTCAGCAAAACCAGTGGGTACGCCTGTGATGTCGCTAGTGTGGTCGCGATTATACAATTCATCGATGCGCTCCACCACTTGGGTAAGCAAAGGTTGTATCGCCTGAAAACCCTGAGCACCACGCGCACCTTCTTCAGCAATGGCAAAAATCTTGGACTCCGCTTCATCCAACATTTGTTTCACTTCCTTGCCTTGCGGATTAAAGGCCTGCCCCGCGATTTCATCAGAAACCGTAATCAATTTTCGCAAGACACCACGATCACGTACGATCTCAGCATAACGGCGAATATTAGCGGCAGAGGGTGTATTTTGTGCGAGTGCATTCAGATAACTTAGCCCGCCTGCGTCATCGGCTTTACCGGTCGCGCTTAAAGCATCAAATACGGTAATTACATCGGCAGGGCGAGAGGCATTAACCAGCTTAACAATGCACTGAAAAATGACGCGATGATCGAAGCGATAGAAATCATCCTCGCGAATAAAATCGGCGATTCTATCCCATGCTGCATTATCCAATAACAGCCCACCGAGTACCGATTGTTCGGCTTCGATAGAATGGGGTGGAACGCGTATGGAATCTAGCTGCGGATCGGAGGGGGGTGAGTATGCTTTCATGCTGCGCATTATACCTTCTAATTCGACTCAAAAAAACACAAGTAGTGTGGCAAACAAATCAGACTGCGCAATTAGAATTTACGCAAAATTGCGCCGCCTAGGCGCGCAGTACTTTAGTACGACGAGACGAACGCAACAACGGCAGCGTCTGTTTTGCATAAGTTCTAAATAATTTACTTATGACACTTTACCCTAGCAATTCAATATAGCTTAAGCATAAAAAAAGCCGGGCGAACCCGGCTTTTTTCAAAACAACAGCGCTTAAGCGTGCTCGCCCAATACTGCAACGATCACATCAACCACTACGTCTGTATGCAGTGCAACAGAAACAGTATGGTCACCTGTGGTTTTCAAAGGACCTTGTGGCATACGCACTTGTGCTTTTTCAACTGCGAAACCTTGTTTAGTCAACGCTTCAGCTATGTCAAAGTTAGTGACTGAGCCAAACAAACGACCATCAACACCAGATTTTTGTGAAATTTGAACAGTCAAACCGCTCAATTTTTCGCCTTGTGCTTGTGCTACTGCCAATTTCGCGGCTGCAGCTTTTTCCAACTCAGCACGTTTAGCTTCGAACTCAGCAATAGCTGCAGCAGTAGCACGACGAGCGATACGTTGTGGGATCAAAAAGTTACGTGCATAACCATCTTTAACACGCACTACATCACCGAGATTGCCGAGATTCACGACTTTATCCATCAAAATAACTTGCATCTTATTCTCCTAATTCTCTCGTCAGATTATGCAGTGTGCAGATCAGTGTACGGCAACAACGCTAGATAGCGTGCGCGCTTGATCGCTGTGTCAACTTGACGCTGGTACAAGGCTTTAGTACCGGTCAAACGTGCTGGCATAATTTTGCCGTTTTCTTGCACGAAGTCTTTCAAAGTATCCATATCTTTGTAATCAACTGCGGCAACATGTCCTGCTGAGAAACGGCAGAATTTTTTGCGTTTGAACAAAGGATTTTGTTGCTGACGCTTTTGTTTTAATTTGCTTTTGTCAAATTTTTTACCGAATGCCATTTTAGGCTCCTAATCTAGTAAATTTGTTTCACTCAATGTCATATTCGTTTTCTATTCTATGCGCTGAAAATCAGTTACATGGAAAACGAGACTTTTGCTGTTGCGGTTCTTGCGTGCCAAAAAACCGGTAAAAATCATAGAGACACCCAGCTCAATATCCAAGAAACGTTTTGAAATTTCACCTGCCGCAATGGCAGCAATTTCAAACTCAACTTGGCGCTCTTTGCCAGCTTGATCCTGCTTTGAATCATGCACTAAACTAGCTGATGCGATAGGAATGCCTGCTGGCGTATAACGCAATACCGACTTTTCTACCAAACTGGCAACTAATTTCAGCTGATTCACTTGTGCTCTAACGACCCTTACTGTTCTATCACGCTCTTTGTAAATTAAGCAGCTGGTGCTTCAACACGTTGCGCCTTAGCAGAATCTTCCTTCTGCACAGACTTCATCATTG
>JAIELM010000447.1 GCA_019752975.1 Undibacterium sp.
GCATCATCAAGATAAGCGTCTACCGACGCAACAAAAAGTACAACAAGAGAGCGATAAGAAAAAATCCTATGCCTCACTGTATCGTCTCAAAGAGGAAAAATTTATCCGCTTGGGTGACGACAACATGAGCACGGTGAATTTTCCAGACTCGGGTGATTATGCATTAGGACGTGACGACAGCGCCTACCAAAGGCAAAGCAGCATGGACGGACGACGCTTGATCGATGTATATGCCTTAGATCTAAGAACGGGAGAGCGTCGCCTACTCAAAAAGCAAGCGGCATGGATCTTTGGTTTAGCCTCGGACGGTAAGCACTATCTACATTATGAAGACGGACATTTTTTTAGCATAGAACTTGCCACCGGTAAGGAACATAATTTGACTGGCGCATTAACCACCAGTTTTGTCGACGTAGAGGACGATCACAATGTGGTTAAAGCGCCGGTGCAGCCTTTCGGTTGGACGAGTGATGGCCGTGAAGTGTTACTTTCGGATGGTTGGGATATTTGGAAAGCAGCCGCCGACGGCAGTAAGGTTACACAAATCACCAATGACGGAAAACGTGATCAGGTACGTTACCAACGGCGTTATAAATTAGACCCGGACGAAAAAGGGATAGACCTCTCCAAGCCACAATACTTTAATGCCTACGGTGAATGGAGCAAAAAGTCTGGTTTCTTACGCTTAGACAGTAATGGTAGCCATAAGCGACTCGCCTTCGAGGACGCCTCCTATCGTAATTTCATCAAGGCCGGAAAAACAGACAGCTTTTTGTTGACTAAAGAGAGCGAAGTCGCCGCTCCCGATCTCTACGTTGGCAACGCTAATTTGAATGAATTACGCAAGTTAAGCGATCTCGCCGCGCAAGAAAAATCTTACACTATGGGTCAAACCAGCATGCTGGTTAACTATGTAGGAACCGACGGAAAAAAATTGCAGGGCGCACTATTTTTACCCGCCAATTATCAAGCAGGTAAAGCCTATCCTACCATCGTTTATATCTATGAAAAACTCAGCCAAAGTCTGCATAGTTATCAGGCACCCAGTCTCTCGGGTAACGGCTTTAATCGCAGCTATTACACCAGCCAGGGCTACGCTGTTTTCATGCCCGACATTAGCTATCGCTTAAATGACCCAGGCGTGAGTGCAAAAGAAAGCGTACTCCCTGCGCTACAGGCGGCCATTGCCACAGGCGTGGTTGATGCTAAGCGGGTAGGACTACAGGGACATAGTTGGGGCGGTTATCAAACGGCTTTCTTAATTACCCAGACCAAGGCTTTCAAAGCAGCGGCAGCAGGCGCGGCGTTGACCAATATGATTAGCATGTACAGCTTAGTGTATAAAAATTCTGGTAGTTCCAATCAAGCGATTTTTGAAAGCAGCCAAGGCCGCTTCCTAGGCAACTACAACGATCATTGGGAAGCTTATGTTCGCAATAGCCCGGTCTTCTTCGCCAAGAACGTTACTACGCCTTTGTTGATGCTGCAAAATGACGCTGATGGTGCGGTTGACTATACCCAAGGGGTGGAGTATTTCAATACCTTGCGTCGCGCTGGTAAAGAAGTCGTGATGTTGGAATACCCGGGTGAAAATCATGGGCTAGTTAAAAAACCCAATCAAAAAGATTATATGCTGCGTATGAAGGAATTTTTTGATTTTCATCTCAAAGACAAAGCCGCGCCTGAATGGTTAAGTAAGGGTGTAGCATGGTTGAAGATGGAAGACCATCTCAAAGAAAGAGCTAGCTTAGTAGCGCCACCAGAAGCGCCGAAAGTCGAAGATAAAAAGCCTGACCAAGCCAAAGAGGGCGAGGCAAAAAGTGTTTTGAAATAGAGCTAGAAGTAAGATTAGAAGCAAGGTCGCGTAGGGTGGGTGCGGTTTTATTGTACCCACGCGTAACTTGGTCTTTTTTGGGGAAGTCTGTAGGTTTAACCCAGAATTTCCTACGGTTTTAGTATTTTCCTCTTCAACAGTGTATCGGTGCATTTTGCACTCGGGTCATTTGTCCTGCCTCATTCATGAGCACCTCATTCGCGCCAAAAAATACCTCAAAAAGCGCATCTACCATGGCCTCAAATCCAAATGGAAATCGCGCTTGAACAATCCTATACTCAAGCCCTCCACATAGGCCGCAGTGTGAACAATTTGGAGTTGGCGATACATATCCGTCTATTGCGTGGGCGTGCTTCACGGCGCGAATTCTGACTGGTTTTAATGCGGGTGCAGGACTCCTTTGTTTTGTAAATTCCCCTATGAAACTTTGCTCCGTAGACGCAAAAGATGCCATCTGTTAACTTTTACATTTGCCATGTAGTTTATTTGTAAAACCTTTCAAATTTAGTTTACGAAAAAGAAAATTTCAAATAGTATTCAACTGGTTTCTCGCCGCTCGGGCGTGGGTTCCCGAACATGCTAGAGCCAAACTATGAGTTTTGTCTCTCACATTAAGGAATAATTATGGAAAATCAAGATAACGGAAATATTGCAAATACAGATGAACTTGCGCACCGTCGCTCTATGCTACGCTCGCTCGGTTACGCTGGTCTGCTTGCGGCTGGCGTAGTTCAAATGGCTCCTGCAATGGCGGATACTAAGACTGTCGGAGATGTGCGCGTCGTTTCATCAGACGTCGCCCTGAGTAAGCTGGACCGTGCGGCCTTAACCAAACTTAATCTGACTGGGCGTCTTCCTGCCAACGCCGCGATTGAGAAAATGTACCTCACGCCGGAAGCGCTAGCAGTCTTGACACCGGCCGCCAAGCTGCTGTCCAAGGCGGATCTGGTCTCACTCAGCGCTGGTAAGCCTACTGCCGCGGCTGGTCGTTTGACCGTCACTGATATTGGCTCTATTCGCAATGCCTTCGGCACTGGGTATATGCCGGGCAAAGTTGGTGGAGGTATTGCATCGTTGGACGTCTCTTGCTGCTGTTGCACGCCTTGCTGTTGCGCTGCTGCGGTGAATGCTCCTGTCATGCAACAAGCTGCGTAATGAAGAGAATTAGTCTTTGATTCTAATCGGATGAGCTATTGCAGCGCTGCCTCGTTGTGCTTTGATCTTCATGTGCAATGAGGCACATTTGCTGCTTTGCCACTCTAGACCTAACTACCAGTTTTTTAAGGACGGGCGATCCGCGATGACGACTCTACGTGTGTTACTGGTGTGGCCAAGTTCACTCAATGAAGTTCTTGGGTGGGGTTCGCTCGGTGCGATCGCCGAGCCTTTAGCGTTGGAATACTTGGCTGCAGCAGTCAAGCAAATGGGGCACGACGCGAAAATTCTCGATCTGCGCCTTCACCCAAATGATTTGGCTCAGGTGGTCAATGAGTATCAACCAGATTTGCTAGGAGTGACCGCTTACAGCATGCATGTACGCAGGGCCTTGGCGATTTGTGCGGAAGTCAAAGCACTAGTGCCATCTTGTCGCACTGTGATTGGTGGACATCACGCGACCTTTTTACCTGAGGATTTTTTTGAGCCCTGCGTCGACTGGATCGTTTCGGGCGAAGGTTGCGGAGCAATCCAAGAGTTGCTTGGTGCGATGGCATCAGGACATCCAGTTTCGCCTCAACCGGGACTCTGGTCGCGCGACAAGCAAGGCAGTTTTGTCCCACCTATTATTGCTCTCGCGAGTTCGAATAATCAGCTCGATGGCATGCCCACGCCAGACCGTACGCTGGTGCTAGAGGATCGCCAACATTATTTTATCGATTGGATGCGTCCGGTCGCATTGCTCCGTACTACCCTTGGTTGTCCGTATCGTTGCACCTTTTGCTCAATCTGGAAAGTGATGGAGGGGCGTTACTTGACTCGCGATATCGACGCCGTCGTTGAGGAGCTTGCCACGATTAAGGAGGAATGGGTGTTTTTAGTCGATGACGAGGCATTCATTAACAATCAACGCATGATCGCACTGGCGACGGCGATCAAGCAAGCGGGTTTGCGAAAACGGTTTTTTACCTATTGCCGCATTGATACCTTACTAAAAAACCGCGAAGCTGTGGCAGCGTGGCGTGAGATTGGTCTTGAACGATTGTTCATCGGGATTGATGCCATTGATG
>JAIELM010000351.1 GCA_019752975.1 Undibacterium sp.
GCCGAGGCGCGGAGACGCGGAGAAAATCGGAGAAAACCTCTACGCCCCTCTTCACCTCGGCGTTTCGGCGTTGAGGGGTTTTCGTTTTTTGATGAGTTAGCATAACGGCTGAATAGTCAGAATTATTGTTTGAAATCGTCGTTGAAATAGAGACCGTTATTTTTAAGCTCAGTTAGCAATTCGTTTAAATTCATTTAATTGGATATTTTATGTCAAAGTTGATGATTTTTTCTTGCGTAATGAGGGTGTTTTTACTTATTTTGTCGAATATACTGTTGTAATGTTTGGATAAAATGGTGAAATATTCTATGCAACTCGATGCCACAGATTTAAAGATTTTGCAGCACCTGCAAAGCGATGGACGTATCAGTAATCAGGACTTGGCGGAAAAAGTATTTTTGTCGCCTTCGTCTTGCCTACGGCGCGTCCGCCTACTCGAAGAAAGTGGCGTCATTAGTCATTATCGTGCGGTATTGGATACCAATGTCCTTGGTTTAGAAGTGGATGCCTTCGTCCAAGTCACCATGCGCCGTGACGTTGAGCAATGGCATGAAAATTTTTCCACAGCATTGCAAGCTTGGCCGGAAGTGGTCGCGACTTATATCATCACAGGTGATGCGAATTATCTGCTACGGGTACGTGCACGAAATTTAAAACACTACTCCGCCTTTGTGCTGGAACGCTTGTACAAAACCACTGGCGTATTGGACATACGTTCTAATATCGTCTTGCAGACCTTGAAGGAAAGCACAGCGTTAGCGAGCGCTTTGCTGTCAGAGTGAATTTTTTTGTGGTTGGTACACAACTTAAATTGCTGAGGTTTACTGTGTTCGCTTTAGAAAAACTTAATGAATCGTGGGCGCTAGCCCTTTCCTTTTCTCCTAAAATGGTCATTGCTTGTGCACTGCTTACAAGGGGAAATGAGCGGGCATGGTGTGGATGACGATCTATTGCATTTGACTGGATTTTTTCTCCTTTAGAAAAGTTAAATGCCGAGTTGAAAATATGTCGTTGGCGTGATGTGGTGAAGCTCTCTAGACTTTTTAATGCGATTTTGCCTAAGTCTTTTTCACTACAGAGAGATCATGTCTACATTAAAAACTCAACTTCAACATACGGTCATGGCACATGCCATTGCGGCCGCTTTCAGCATCACCGTCATGGGCTTAGGCGTTTGCAGTTCGGCCTTGGCGCAATCTAACGCGACCGGGACTATTTTTGGTCAAGTTGCCGCTACCTCTGGTGTCAGCATACGTTTGGAAAACACCGCGACTGGGGTGAGTCGTGTAATCACACCGGATGCAAAGGGTAAGTACCAAGCTACCTCGATGCCACCAGGACGTTATCAAGTCAGTTTGATCAAAAATGGTAGCGTAGAAAAAACCATGGAAGTGGAATCCTTGATCGGACAAGGGGTAGAAGCTAGTTTTGCCAGCGAATCTGGAGCGCAGAGCATCACGGTGACGGCGCGACGCAACACCATCGATGTGTCCAACACCAATAATGGTGTGGTGTTGACTTCTAAAGAATTGACGAAACTTCCGATTGCACAAAATCTGCAAGCGGTCATTAGTTTGGCTCCCGGAACGGTGAGGAATGTGTCGGGTCGCTATGGTAATGTATCTAGCTTTGGTGGTGCCAGTGCTTCAGAGAATTCTTACTATATCAACGGTTTTCCAGTCACTAATATCTTAACCCAAGTTGGTGCTTCAGAATTGCCGTTTGGCTCCATCGCTCAAGCGCAAATTTTGCAAGGTGGTTACAGCTCAGAATTTGGACGTTCCACGGGTGGCGTTGTGAATATCACGACTAAGAGCGGGACAAATACTTGGGAAGTCGGCGGGAAGATTTCTACTGTGCCTGTGACTTCTAAAGCGCAGAATGTGTATTTTCCTAATACGGGCAAAGAGCCAGCAACCGATGGTCAATTGCAGTTCTATGCCAAAGACAATACCTCTTCTAATCGATCATTAGGCTTGTATGCAGGTGGCCCTATTGTCCCCAATAAATTGTTTATTTTTGTGGCGGCAGAACAGAGCTTATCCAATAATGCAGGTGTGGGTGTGAGTTCGGATAAGATGGAAAATCCTAGTGGTTGGACCGTGAGTAAAAATACGTTGGGGCGTTATTTGTTGAAGTTGGATTACAATTTGTCGGATGATCACCATTTCGAATATACCCATATTCTTGATGAAAGCAAGGGAAGCTCATCGAGTTACGGCTTTAGCTATAAGACGCTGACCCATGACAACGTCAAGAAAAATGGATACACCATTTGGAATGCTGGTAATACACGTAACGATAGTACGGGCAGCAGCCCGGGTAGTACTGATGACATTTTTAAATACACTGGTTACCTCAGTGATGACGTGACATTGACGGCCTTGTTCGGTCAGTCGCATACTTCCCCTCGATATGTTCCTACAGGCTACGATAGCTCGATTCGTCAGGTAAATTCTTCTCTGACTACGCGTGTCCCAAGCCTGATTTATCCGTCTAGTCCGCAAGCTTTTGGACAGCAAGTAAGACCTGATGCTAAAGATGACCAGCAAACCGCACGTTTGGATATTGAGTATAAATTAGGAAGTCATTCTTTACGTGCTGGTCTTGATTACAATAAGGCCGCTTCTTTAGTTGGTTACGCAATACCTGGCGGCGGTGTCTGGAGTTATGCTTGGCATAAGCCTAGCGATGCGAGTTTTAAACCTTTTGGGGCAACTGTAGCTGTGGTTGATGGCGGTGGTTTTGGTGCACAAGGTTTTTATGTTTCTGAATTTACTGATGTCAAATCCGCAGCTCCAACCACGACACAATCGGCGCAGTATATTCAAGATCGTTATCAAGTAAGCGACAATGTTTTGCTCGATTTGGGTCTGCGTAACGAGCAATTTAGTAATTACAATAATGCCCACCAAGTCGTCATTTCGCAAAAAAATCAAATCGCACCACGCCTGGGAGCTACTTGGGATGTCAATCGTGACGGCACCTTGAAGGTGTTCGCCAACGCAGGACGTTACTTCATGCCTGTGCCCACTAATTTGGTCGGTAACATGGGAAGTATGTTGCGCAAGACTACTCAGTATTTCACCTATACGGGAGTCGATCCAGTTAGCGGCGTGCCTTCCGGACTCAAACCTATCAGCCCAGTAGTCGTTAATTTACAAAGTAACCCGGATGCGCGTTCGGTTTCTGCTGACGGTATTAAACCTTTCTATCAGGACGAATTGGCTTTGGGATTTGAAAAAGCGTTTTCACCTACGCTTAACTTTGGGGTTAATGCGACTTATCGCACACTACGGACTAGCTACGAAGACACCTGCGATCAGCGTCCCATCGTCGCTTGGGGTAAGACACATGGCTACCCTAATTTAGAGGGAAGTAATTTATTTCCCTCTGGCTGTATGGTGATCAATACGGGGATTGATAATGATGTTTGGATAGATCCTACAGGCACTGGTAAAGGTGAATTTGTGAAGGCACATTTAACCGCTGCCGAGCTTGGATATCCTAAGGTGAAACGTACGTATACTGCCCTCAACTTCTTCTTGGAACATCCATTCCGTGATGGTTGGTATGCTAAAGTCAATTACACCTTATCACGCAATATGGGTAACACTGAAGGACAGGCACAAGATGGCGATGTGGGTTTAAGTTCAGCTGATTTTCCGGAACAGTTAATCCACGGTGATGGATATTTGCCTAGCGATCGTCGACATGTGATCAAGGCCTACGGCTTTTATCAAATTACACCAGAAATTATGGTGGGTGCCAATTTACAATTGGCCTCGGGTCGTCCACGTAATTGTATGGGGTCTTTACCTGAATACGCTGGGGAAGATGCTGGCGGTTATGCAGGAAGTAATTTCTTCTTCTGTAACGTGGATAAGCAAGGTAATTTTATCGATGTTGGCACAGTCTCACCACGTGGTAGCGCTGGTCGTTTACCATGGACTTCACAAGTGGACATGAATTTTTCTTATCAGCCTGTGGCAATTAAGGGTTTGAATTTGAAATTAGATGTGTTCAATCTGTTCGATAGCCACACCATTAACACTATCG
>JAIELM010000485.1 GCA_019752975.1 Undibacterium sp.
ATTTGGTATCTACCTAATGTCAGATGGCGCAAATAAACCGTACCGTATGAAAATCCGTGCACCTGGTTTTCCTCATCTGCAAGGTTTAGACGAAATGGCTAAAGGTCACATGATTGCCGATGCGGTCACGATTATTGGTACGCAGGACATTGTGTTCGGTGAAATCGACCGTTAATTGATTGTTGGTAGAAATAAATATTGATAGATGATTGGCTCTTTTTGAGAGTCGATATTTGAGGCAAAAGCGATGGTCTTATCAGAGCAAGCATTAAAGAAAATTGATCGCGAATTGGCGAAGTTTCCAGCGGATCAGCGCCAGTCTGCCGTGATGGCAGCTTTGGCGATTGCCCAGGATGAAACTAGTTGGTTGTCTCCTGAGGTATTGCAGTTTGTTGCCGACTACATTGGTATGCCTGCCGTTGCAGTGCAAGAAGTGGCGACTTTCTACAATATGTACAATACCAAGCCGGTGGGCAAGTTCAAGATTTCGGTCTGTACCAATCTGCCTTGTGCCTTGTCTGGTGGTGAACGCGCTGCCAAACATCTGAGAGAAAAACTTGGTTTGGGATATAAAGAAACCAGTGCTGATGGTATGTTCACGATAGTTGAAGGTGAATGCATGGGTGCTTGCGGCGATGCGCCTGTGATGTTAGTCAATAATAAGCGTATGTGTAGCTGGATGACGAACGATAAAATTGATGCCTTGGTGGGCGAGCTTAGCGCACAAAAAGTGGAGCTTAAATAATGACGAGCCTACACAATCGCCACATTAATCCTCTGATTCTCGCTGGTTTAGATGGCAAGAATTGGCACTTGGAAGACTATATTGCGCGTGGCGGCTATCAGTCACTCAAGCGTATTCTCGACGAAAAAATTCCGCCTGAACAAGTCATTGCTGAGCTCAAAACCTCGTCCCTACGTGGTCGTGGCGGCGCGGGTTTTCCGACTGGCTTGAAATGGAGCTTTATGCCCCGCCAATACCCAGGTCAAAAATATTTGGTTTGTAATACTGACGAAGGCGAGCCAGGGACGTTTAAAGACCGTGACATCATTCGCTACAATCCTCATGACTTGATCGAAGGTATGGCGATTGGTGCATACGCGATGGGGATTACAGTCGGCTATAACTATATTCACGGCGAAATTTTTGCTGATTATGATCGCTTCGAAGAGGCCTTAGAAGAAGCGCGCGCGGCAAATATGCTGGGCGACAAAATTCATGGCTCTGAGTTTACTTTTCAGCTGCACGCCTTTCACGGTTATGGTGCGTATATTTGTGGTGAAGAAACCGCCTTGCTCGAATCCTTAGAAGGTAAAAAAGGGCAACCGCGCTTTAAGCCGCCTTTCCCTGCGAGTTTTGGTTTGTATGGTAAGCCAACCACGATTAATAATACAGAGACCTTCGCTGCTGTACCTTTTGTATTGGCGATGGGTGGCGAAAAATATGCTGCGCTAGGTAAGCCTAATAATGGTGGAACCAAGATTTTTTCCATGTCCGGCGACGTCGCCAAGCCAGGTAATTACGAAGTGCCGATGGGAACACCATTTGCTACATTGTTAGAGCTCGCTGGTGGCATGCGTGACGGTAAAAAAATTAAAGCAGTGATCCCCGGCGGCTCGTCCATGCCAGTCTTGACTGGTGAAGTGATGATGGCAACTGATATGGATTATGACTCTATTGCCAAAGCGGGATCGATGCTCGGTTCTGGTGCCGTGATCGTCATGGATGAAACACGCTGTATGGTCAAGTCTTTACTACGTTTGTCTTACTTCTATTTTGAAGAGTCCTGTGGTCAATGTACGCCATGTCGTGAAGGTACTGGTTGGTTGTATCGTATGGTGCATAGAATTGAGCACGGGCAGGGCAGAGTGGATGATTTGGATATGCTCAATAAAATTGCCGACGGCATACAGGGGCGCACTATCTGTGCCCTAGGTGATGCAGCGGCGATGCCGGTACGGGCATTTATAAAGAATTTTCGCGAAGAGTTTGAATATCACATCGAGCATAAACATTGCTTGGTACCGACGTATTTGTGATTTTTATTTTATGTAAACCAAAATGAGAATAAGTTAAAAACATTCACAGCAGAGATGCAGAAGACGCAGAGAAATATCATGTACTATTTCCGCGCCTCTGTATCAAGGTTCTTGACTTGCTTTTTTCATTGGTTCTAAAAACAATTTGGACACCCAGAGTAAACCATGGTTGAAATCGAAATCGACGGCAAAAAAGTAGAAGTTCCACCGGGCAGCATGGTAATGGATGCTGCCAATAAGTTGGGTACTTACATTCCTCACTTTTGCTATCACAAAAAATTATCCATTGCGGCGAACTGTCGTATGTGTTTGGTCGAAGTGGAAAAAGCACCTAAGCCGCTTCCTGCCTGCGCCACACCTGTGACGCAAGGGATGATCGTGCGCTCTAATAGCGACAAAGCGGTCAAAGCACAAAAAGATGTGATGGAATTTTTGCTGATTAATCACCCCTTAGATTGCCCAATTTGCGATCAAGGCGGCGAATGCCAATTGCAGGATCTGGCAGTCGGTTACGGCTCGACTAAATCACGTTACGAAGAAGAAAAACGTGTGGTTTTCCATAAAAATGTTGGTCCCTTAATCTCTATGGAAGAGATGAGTCGCTGTATTCACTGCACTCGCTGCGTGCGCTTTGGTCAAGAGATTGCAGGCGTGATGGAACTTGGTATGTTGGGTCGTGGCGAACATTCTGAGATCACCACTTTTGTCGGTAAGACGGTCGATTCTGAATTGTCCGGCAATATGATTGATCTCTGTCCGGTCGGCGCTCTGACTTCTAAACCTTTCCGTTATTCTGCTCGCACATGGGAACTTTCGCGCCGTAAATCAGTGAGTGCTCATGATGGTCTTGGCACGAATCTCACGGTACAAGTAAAGAATAATAAAGTGATGCGTGTTGTTCCGTTCGAAAACGATGCGATCAACGAATGCTGGATTAGCGATAAAGATAGGTTCGCCTACGAAGGTTTAAATAGCGCCGATCGCCTAACCAAGCCGATGTTAAAGCAGGGTGGTCAGTGGCAAGAAACTGACTGGCAAACGGCCTTAGAGTATGTTGCTCATGGCCTCAAAAATGTGAAGCATGAACATGGTGCGAACGCCATTGCAGGCCTCGCTGCGGCGCATTCCACAATAGAAGAATTAAGCTTGCTGGCACGAGTAGTTCGTGGCATGGGCTCTGAAAATATCGAATCGCGTTTACGTCAATCTGACTTTAGTTTATCCGGTCAAGTCAAGCCATGGTTGGGCATGTCTATCACCGCATTTGGACAATTGGACCAAGTGTTTGTGATTGGCTCTTTTCTGCGTAAAGATCATCCCTTGTTGGCGGCGCGTTTGCGTCAATCGATTAAGTCGGGTGCCAAACTCTCAGTCTTGCACGCCACCGACGATGAGCTCTTGATGAAGGTCGCGAACAAAGCGGTATTAGCACCTTCTGCATGGTTGAGCTTTTTATCTGAAGTCGCAGCAGCGGTGGCGCAAGCCAAAGAAATATCCCTGCCAGCGGGAATCGTGGCAGCGCAAGTTTCTGATAAAGCGCAAGCCATCGCCAAGAGCTTGTTGTCCGGTACCGCCGAAAACGGTAGTGGCGTATTCCTAGGTAATAGCGCAGCACAGCATCCAGAAGCGAGCAAGTTGCATGCTTTGGCACAATGGATCGCGCAAAACACCAGTGCTGGTTTTGGTTATTTAACAGAGTCAGCTAACACCGTCGGTGCGCAAATCGCTGGTGCAGTTCAGACCAGTGCAGCGACTGCTCAAAACATATTAAGCAACGCAAGTAAAGCGGTATTGTTATTAAATGCCGAGCCAGAGTTTGATTTTGCCAATGCCAATCAGGTCAAAGCCATGTTGGCCCAAGCAGAGATGGTAGTGGTGATGTCACCGTATAAGCATGGACTAGATTTTGCGGATGTGATTTTGCCGATTTCTCCCTTTACCGAAACGGCAGGTACTTTTATTAGTTGCGAAGGTCGTGCTCAGAGTTTCAATGGCGTGGTTAAGCCCTTGG
>JAIELM010000476.1 GCA_019752975.1 Undibacterium sp.
TTCGTTTTTTGATGAGTTATCATAGCGGCTGAATAGTCACCAAAAATCTGCTCAGTTCCAAATCCAATTCCACACCCCAGGTAAATTCTGTTTAACGCTCGCATCCTTGACTGTTCGACTTAAAGCCGCTTTTTCTAATTCCACCCTATCTCCATAAAATACCAGCGGCGCGGTCGGCATCTCTAGCTCTCGTGCCACATCAACTAAGATTTGCAAATACTCTTCCATGTGATTGGCAGTATAAGAATTGATGTCGTGAAAAGTCACTACGATAGGGGTAGCACCGTCAACACTGGTCAGCTCGCCAGCCAACCAAGCGGGTCGCAAGGCCAAGAGTAATTTACGCATATTGCGGCGCTTAGTTAAACTAAAATTGATCCCATAAATCACCCCATCGTTAGCACTTAAATCGGTCAGTAACATTTGCAAATTATGCTGCTGATAACTGGCAAAAGTGCGCTCGTCATAGCTCCAAAACGGTGGCCTGACCAAGCTAGGTAAGACCCCAGTTAACTGACTCAAATCATTGATTCCCAAATTTAACGAAGCCTCCAATTCCTCTGCTGATAAGTAACGATGATTGGCATGACTGGGCGTGGCCGAATGCAGAGCAAGCAAATGCCCCTGATCAAAAACCGTCTTTAATACTTCTCGCCCATGTTCGGTACCACCACCACGCTTAGCCCTAGTCTGAGTAAAAAAAATCGCCTTGATATCGTGTTGCAAGGGGTTGTTTTTTAAAACGGTGAGAATTTTTTCGGTGGGATTATCTTCTAAGGCAGCGCTAGGGCCGTCATCAAAAGTAAGCAAGAAGCGTAATGGCGCAGGGCTTAGAAGATCAACCTCAGCCTGCGCCAATTGCCCCAATAAAGTAAGGGAAAAAAACAAGACTGAAATCAACAACCGAGGGTATTTCACAAAAAAATCTTCCTTAACAAAAACAAGAACCTGCATTTTACGGCAAAGACTAAGAAGCTGAAAACGTTTTAATTCTCATACACATGTGAGGTCAACGTATGGAATTCCTTACAATGTGCGAACGCACAATTGCACAAAATCAATAAACGCATGAGGTCATGGGATTTTTTACTATTCTTCAAGATTCCCTAGAACTCCAATGGCATAATCGACAACGAGCCCATTCTGCTCACATCAAAAATCATCATTTTACAAGAGGCACATCATGCTAGTAGGCGTACCCAAAGAAATCAAAAATCACGAATACCGCGTCGGTATGACTCCTTCATCTGTGCGCGAATTGACCTCGCGTGGACATCAGGTCTTGGTGCAAAAAAATGCAGGAGCAGCAATCGGTTTAAGCGACGAACAATACCTCGCTGTCGGCGCGGAATTAGTCGACACGGCGGCAGAAATTTTTGCGCGCGCCGAGATGATAGTTAAAGTAAAAGAGCCACAGCCAGTCGAATGCGCAATGCTGCGTCCCAATCAAATTTTGTACACCTATTTGCACCTCGCCCCAGATCCAGAACAAACAACGGCCTTGGTCAATTCCGGTGCCATTTGTATCGCCTACGAGACCATTACCGGCGCGAATGGCGGCTTGCCTTTATTGGCTCCTATGAGCGAAGTAGCGGGTCGTATGTCCATCCAAGCGGGTGCGGCACATTTAGAAAAATCCAAAGGCGGCATGGGCTTATTGTTAGGTGGCGTACCCGGTGTCGCTCCTGGACACATCGTCATCATCGGTGCGGGTGTGGTCGGCACCAATGCTTTACAAATGGCAGTCGGTACCGGTGCGCGGGTCACGGTGTTAGACAAAAGCATAGACCGCTTACGTCAACTCGATTTGATCTTTGGTAATCGCATCGCTACCGTCTATTCCAATGCGCAATCGATAGAAGAAGCCGTGCTCAGTGCCGATTTAGTTATCGGTGGTGTTCTAGTGCCAGGTGCTGCCGCACCAAAATTAGTGAGCCGTGATTTGATCTCGCGCATGAAACCCGGTGCGGTCGTGGTCGATGTGGCGATTGATCAAGGCGGTTGTTTTGAAACTTCACACGCAACTACCCATGCGGAACCGACCTATGTGGTTGATGGCGTGATTCACTACTGCGTGGCGAATATGCCCGGTGCTGTGGCGCGCACTTCTACCTTCGCTTTAAACAATGCCACCATCGGTCACGCAGTCGCTTTAGCCGATAAGGGCTGGCAACAAGCCATGCGCGACGATGTGCATTTGCGTAACGGTCTAAATGTGTGTCAGGGTCAAGTGACTTATGAAGCCGTGGCGAGAGACTTAGGCTATAGCTATGTGACGGCTGAAAGTCTGCTGGGATAAAATCACTGCAACTGTTCATGTCATTTATTTTTCTGTCTTTCCCGCCCACGCGGGAAAGACAGCCGTTCTTATTTCCCGGCTTTAACGCTACCTATTCCATCGGCAGTTTTGTTAATTGATTTTGGATTTCCAAAATAATTCAAGGAACCGATACCATTCACATTGGCTTTCAGTTTTTCGCTCGCGTAGACATCCACAGAGCCGACACCTTCAACCACTGCGTCAACATTTTCTGCGATCAGGCCTTTAGCATCAACATGGCCGACACCATGCGCACGTAATTTGAAGTTGGCGACTTTGCCTTTCATCTTCAGCACGCCCACACCTTCGTAAGCAAGTTCAAAATAATTACCGCTGATATTATTGACCGTAGTCATACCAACGCCTTCCATTTTAAATTTGCTCAATGCGGGCAATGTAACAATCACTTTTAAATCATCCGATAAGTGTACGTTATTGTTATTTTTTTCCTTATAGTTGATCAAAAGTTCATCGCCTGAAATATCGGTCACAATTTTGGCAAGAAACTTATCGTCGCCTTTGACTTTAATGGAATAAGCACTACCGACTTCGACTTCAACAATCAAAGCACCTTGAGTGCGAATCGAAGTAAATGGTGTAGTGGGGCGAGTTTGCTCTCCCGCGAATGCTAGCGAACTTAATAGTGTCAGGCCAAGAAAAACGAATTTACGCATGATGAACTCCTAGAGTTAGTGAGTGTTGAACAAGAAAACAGGTAAGTGAGCGCCAGTATATGCTGCTATTGGCAGAAAGTATTAGGTATGCGATGAACTGGAGTTTGGTTTGGCTCGGCTGCATGAAACAGCCTGTCAAATGCAAAAAACGGCGCACTGGGCGCCGTTTTCAGTTGACGAAAATCAATTACTTGGTCGATGCTGCTGAAGCGGACGCAGAAGCTGATGCTGCTGGTTTTTCCATCGCTTTATCGGCGTGTTTTTCAGCGTGCTTTTTTGCATGTTTGTCGGCATGCTTAGTTTCTGATTTTGCTTCTGGCTTCGCTTCGTGCTTCGCTGCTGGAGCTGCTGCAGGTGTGCTCGCCATTGGTGTTGAAGCTGAGGCTGAGCTTGAAGCTGCGGCTGTCGCTGATGCGGAACTGCTTGGTTTTGCTGCCGCTACTTTTGTAGTAGACGCTGCGCTCGCTGAGGCAGAAGCTGCGGCTGGAGCACTTGTTACTGGCGCAGCGGCAGTCGCTGGTTTGGCTGGCGTTTGCGTGCTTGCAAAAGCCGTACCCAAAGTGAAGGTAGCAGCAACGATGGTCAGTTTAATAGTATTGAGCTTGTTCATGGTAAGTCCTTTTGGGTTAGTGATCGGTAGTTCGTTTATCTTCGTTTGTAGCAGTTTGTTTCTGCGTACTGCAATAACGTGAGCCAATTAAATTGTGTTGACAGGATTTGCAAATTATTTTTCTCACCTGCGATTTTCCGCACCAATTAATGCGAGTTACCTAAGAATATATGCGGCGCTAATGGGGGTAAATATGACGATTTTCAAGGCATAAAAAATCTTTTTTTAAATGCCTTGAAAAGCTATTTGGTACGCCTTATATCGGTATCAGCAGATGCTCAAATGAGGTCTGCCAATTTCATAATCGCTTTATTTTATAAGGATTTATCATGCGTACTTTTGACTTCACTCCACTCTACCGTTCAGCTGTTGGCTTTGATCGTTTAGCCCATCTTTTTAGTGAGGCACAGCGCGAACAAGCTGCCCCTAGCTACCCACCTTACAAC
>JAIELM010000135.1 GCA_019752975.1 Undibacterium sp.
GGTGCAGTGATGAAAGAGCTGGTGGATCGCTTCGGGCGCACGATTAATTATCTGCGCGTGTCGGTCACGGATAAGTGCGATTTGCGCTGCAGTTATTGCATGCCTTCTGGTTTTAAGGGCTTTGAAGAACCTGAGAACTGGCTCACTTTTGATGAGATTGAGCGAGTTGTCGCTGCCTTTGCGCGTTTAGGAGTGGGGCGATTTCGTTTAACGGGAGGCGAGCCGCTGCTAAGGCGTAATTTATCGCAGTTAGTGCGTCAAATTGCAGCGCATCGCGAGGTCAAAGATATTTCACTTTCTACCAATGCCACACAATTGCATAAACATGCGCATGATTTATATCTTGCCGGTGTGCGTCGTATCAATGTCAGTTTAGATAGCTTAGAAAAAGAGTGCATGCAAAAAATCACAGGGCGCGATAGTTTTGCCAGTGTGATGGAAGGATTGCAAGCGGGAAAAAAGGCGGGCTTTACACCGATTAAATTAAATATGGTGGTCATGCGCGGTGTGAATGATACAGAGATTCAGCGCATGGCAGAGTTTTGTTTTAAAGAAGGCTTTATTTTGCGTTTAATCGAAGCGATGCCTATCGGCGCGACCGGGCAAAACAGTGAGTATATGGAACTCTCTAGCGTGCGCGACCAGTTGGTGCGTGAATTTGATTTAGTCCCAGCAGCACAGGAATTGGGCGGCGGTCCAGCACGCTATTGGAGCACAAGAGATGGCACGGGAACGCTAGGATTTATTTCACCCATTAGCCAGCATTTTTGCGCTACCTGTAATCGGGTGCGTTTAAGTGTGGATGGCACTTTATATTTGTGTTTGGGGCAGGAGAATAAATTTGAATTACGCCCTTTATTAAGAAGTGGGATTAGCGATGAAGATCTGGAATTAGCGATTCGTTCCGCGATTGAATTAAAACCAGAGCGGCATGAATTTATCGAGAAAAAGCATCAAATAATTCGCTTTATGTCGCAGACTGGAGGGTGATGTGCAAGTAAAAGCCATACACCAATTCGTCGAAGGATTTCAACGTTTTCAATCTAAGTATTTTAGCGGAGAAGAGACTTTATACGAGACCTTAAACATAGGGCAAAATCCCAGCACTTTGCTGATAGGGTGTTGTGATTCTCGGGTTGATCCGGCACTGCTATTAGATTGTGATCCAGGCGATATTTTTGTGATTCGCAATGTCGCCAATTTAGTCCCGCCTTGTAATGAAGCCGGTAATCAACATGGCGTAAGTGCGGCGATACAATTTGCGGTGGAAGCTTTAGAGGTGCAAAGAATTATCGTCATGGGTCACGAAAAATGCGGCGGTATTCGTGCCTTGATGCAAGGATATAAACCGCGTAGTAAAATCGATTTTATTGGTCCTTGGATGCGTATCGTGGAGCCTGTAAAACAGCAAGTCTTGCAGCAAATGCCAAGTTCATCAGTAGCGGCGCAAAATCGCGCTTGTGAATTGCTCGCAATCGCCTTATCCTTAAAAAATCTTACTAGTTTTCCTTGGGTTGCAGAACGTGTCGCAAACGGGAAGCTCGCCTTGCATGGCTGGTATTTTGATATGAGTGAAGGCGCATTGTTGGCTTACTCTGAGCGTAGTGATGGTTTTTTACCGATGGTGTGTCCTTTAAATGTGGGTTAAATAGCGATGCAAACTTCACCGTCCATCCCCTTGCACAAACGCCTAACTTTTCGTATTCTCCTAACGACTTTAATTGGGCTATCTTTAACGCTTGCAGCGATCGCTTATACCTTGCTTTTGTCGTGGCAGTTAGAGGGAGGAGGTGCTGCGATTAACGAGGCCGGTAGTTTGCGCATGCGTTCTTACCGTTTGGCCGCGCATTTACAAACGCCTATAAAAGCCAATTTAGAACAAGAGTTACAAGAATTTAATCATAGTTTAAGCGACTTGGAATTTGGCGTCCCCAAGCGTCCTCTATTTTTACCGACTTCACTTGTCATTCGTCAGCAATTAAAGCATGTGCAAAGTGAGTGGCAGCAACACATAGAAAAAAAGGCACGTGACTTATTAGTTGAAAAAGAAGGTTCTAATAGAGCGCTCTTATTGAGCCAATTTCAAACGGAGTTGCCGCAGTTTGTCGATGAAATTAATAAGTTAGTTTCTTACGTCGAAGTCGAGTTGGCGGAAAAAACCACCTGGTTGCGTTTGTGCCAGACAGCTTTGATTTTCATGTCATTAGCGGCCAGTGTGGCACTTTTATACTTACTGTACTTGTGGATAGTGGAACCGGTCTCGCGCATGCAGGCCGGTATAGCACGTATGAGTGAAGACGACTTCACCGTGCGCTTGAAGGTGGAAACCGAAGATGAATTTGGTGCCTTGACGGGTGCGTTTAATCATATGGCCGATCATATACAAGCCGCCCATCAATACTTAGAGCAGCGTGTAGCTCAAAAAACTGAAAAATTACAGGCACAAAATCATGAGGTCGGTACTTTGTATGAGATCGCGGGATTTCTTTCGGGTTCCCATCCGATAGAACCCTTATGCCGCGGTTTTTTACAGCGCATCATGCAGCACATCGGTGCTGATGGCGGTACCGTCAGGATTATTGATAGTCAGAGCGAGTATGTACACATCACGGTGCATGAAGGCTTGTCTGAGCAGATGGTAGAGCAAGAACATTGCATTAAGAAGCAGGATTGTTTGTGTGGTGCCGCAACCGAACAAGGAATTATCTTGGTGCGGGATTTTCGTCTATTAGATCAAGCTAAGAAGTATCGCTGCCAAGAGGAAGGGTATGTTTCATTGGCAGTGTTTCAGATTTTAGCGCGCGATGTGGTGTTGGGGAGTTTTTCTTTACATTTCTCAAAAGAGCGAGCACTTACTAGTCAAGAGCAAAGACTATTGGAAATTTTGGGAAGAAATTTAGGTGCTGCGATAGGCAATCAAAGACTCATCGCCAAAGAAAAAGAAATCGCAATAGCTGAGGAGCGCAATCTATTAGCGCAAGGTTTGCACGATAGTATTGCACAAGGATTGAATTTCTTAAATCTACAAGTGCAAATGTTGGGTGATTCCTTACAGCGAGAAAATATGCAAGAGATTAAAGACATTCTTCCTCAATTACGTGCTGGTGTAAAAGAGAGTTACGAGGATGTGCGCGAACTCCTATCAAATTTTAGAGCGCGCTTAGAGGATACCAATTTAGAGTCTGAAATCAAAAATGTAGTGGCGAAATTTCAGCGTCAAACCGGCGTTCATACTACGGTAAATTACGCTGGAAATGGCAGTCAATTAGCCCCAGAACAGCAATTGCAGGTGCTCTTTATTTTGCAAGAAGCCTTGTCGAATGTACGCAAACATTCATGGGCGAATCAGGTGACGGTGAAGGTGGAAAACGAACGTGATTTTTGTATGAATATTAGCGATGATGGACAAGGATTTTCAATCGAAGAATTAAGTAAAAAAGGCGAGGATCATGTAGGCTTAAGTATTATGCGAGAACGCGCAAATCGACTGGCTGCGAGTTTAGACATCGTGAGTGAACCCACTAAAACTAAAGGAACGAGAATCAGTTTGTATCTAAAACGCCAAGAGCGGCAGGTCGCTTAATCCTAACTATAAATCTATGACCATTAAAATATTATTAGTAGACGATCACAGTCTCTTTAGAAGCGGCATACGTTCGCTCTTACAACGCCATCCAGAGTTTGAAGTCGTAGGTGAGGCAGCGGATGGTTTGGAAGGTGTTAAGCGCGCTAAACAATTAAAGCCGGATGTGGTGTTGATGGATTTAAATATGCCGGGTTTGTCTGGTTCAGAGGCGATGCAGTTGATTGTGGAAGACTGCCCAACAACCCAAGTCTTAATGCTGACAGTTTCCGAAGAGGCCGAGGATTTAGGAGCGGCTTTAAAAAACGGCGCAATCGGTTATCTCATTAAAAACATAGACGCGGACTATCTAAAGTTGGCGATACAAAAAGCGGCGAAAGGAGAACCTGTGATTGCCGACGCCATGACGGCGAAATTAGTGATGCAGTTTAGAAGCGGGCAGCAAGTTCCAGCGAC